>JAYTWN010000132.1:0-8527 GCA_043743435.1 Acidimicrobiia bacterium | reverse complement strand
CGGTGCGGTAAGAGCGCACCAGCGTTCCGGGCGACCGGGGCGGCTAGGTAACCCCCACTGGGAGCAAGGTCAAAGTGAAGGCATGGGCGGCCCGTCCGCAACTCTGGTTCGCCAGATGCGCACCTTCAGGTGGACCGCATAGATGGATGACCACACAGATTCTGTTGTTCTACGGGACCGCAGGATTGGACAGAACTCCGCTTACAGGCCGACTCACCATCGCCACCAGCGGTTTTGAGGTTATTTGTAGGGTTTGAGCTGGGAAAACGATTCCTAACGTTTCTCAACGTATCACGTCAAATATCGACGTTTTGCGGCCATTTTGGGCCTGTTGCGGCCTGACTGCGGCCTGGCTCATAAGCACACCTACCAAATAAAGGACAAAACCATGTCAACACTCACCGAAAAAACCCTCCCGCAATTCACTTTTACCGTGAGATTCGCGCACCTACCGAACGATGTTCTTGCGGTGGAAGACCTTCACAGACCGGCCTAGAAATCGTCCTAGCGACAAAGGCGGACGACGGACCAGAGGACGCCGTGAACGCGAGATTCTGGAGGGACGGCACTTGATGCAGTCGGGCGTCACTTGATGGCCATGGCGGTCGTCTCTTACGAGCTGGGTAGCGCTTTCAAAGTCGAAACATTCGTGATCGGCGAGGAATGCGCCTATGTTTCATCGACAATCCAGGAACTGAGCGAGTGCCGAAGTGTCGTCGGTGTGGCCCCGCTATGAAGTCTTGCGGGTTGGTTCTGCCTGACTTTGTCAGTGCCCGGCTGTTGAGCGCTCGTGCAGATCGGTTGACGGCCATTGACGTTATGATGTCGAACGGTGGCCAGGCGAGACAGGCTGCTGACCAGCTCTACTTTGATGCCGAATCATAACTCACGAGCTTTGGAGGCGTCATTGCCGAGATGCTCAGTGCCGATTCACGGAAGACTGTTAACTAAAGGTGAACAGTGAAAATGTCGAAATCGATTACAAACGTTGCGTAACATTGCGTAAGGTTGGTTGATAGAAGGCCGCCGAAGGGCGCTAGATAGTTATGGAAATCATGTCGGTGTTAACCAAAAGCGACAACCCAATTGAGACGATTGCAGCTCGTTTGCCCGAGCAAGACAAGGCGGAATTCCTCCGTGATCTACCTGCTCAAGATTCGACAAGTTTCAAAGAATATGTCACGGAGTGGCACCTCACTTCGATAGTCCTGAATTCGAAGGCTTGGTTGGCGGCCGTGGCCGACTACGACAAATGTGACCCTGAACCGCTCACATTTGAACAGTGGGTAGCGACGCTGGTTTAGTAATGAACGGTGGAATTTGGCGGGCGGGTCATTCGAAACGTGTGTTGGAAAGCCTTCCCCCAAAGGCGCAGACAGCAGTCATCGACTACCTGGCAAAGGTAGTAGAGAATCCGGATTTGTTGCTCCGTTTCAAGGCCCGAGGATCGGCCCAGTCGAAGAACGGAACTCGTTACATGCTTCCAATTCCGTTTGGTGACGAGTGGCTCTTGATCACGATCGATTCACTTGGTCCCGTGCCCCCTCTAATGATCCCGATGTTCAGCCTTGTAGCTGTTCTTTTCCCGGGAACCGAATAGCTTGAAAGCAGTACCCCCTCCCCTTCACTAAATAGATATGGGCAGACAGGTGTTTCAGAGCAGCTAGCCGGACCAAAAAAACTGAACACATGCAACGAGGCCCCGGCGTCCGCCGGGGCCTTCGTTTTTTCTGCACCCGCCTGACCTGCTTAAACAGGTGTCTACCCCGGATACTTACTCGAATTTCTGAGAAACGTAGTGTGTATGCTTAGCAAATCAGACGTACCGGCGAAACCGGCACGCGCTACCTGTTCGAGCCTGGATACGTACTCAACAACATCCTCGGTTCAACCGAGACCATCGATCCACGCCTTTAGCAGCGCGGGAGGGTGCCACGATCTGTGGCGCTGCACGTAAAGGGTATCGTTTGAATCGAGCCCCTTGGTTTCGAAGGAGGTGACGGTTTGTCATTGCCTTGGTGGCCTCAATTCGATTGAGGCCATTGTTTGAATTGCGCAACGTTGCAATTGACCTGCTTGTTTCCGTTCCGCCGGGATTGCAGTAGCCCTCCTTGTCGTCCTCGCTCCTTGGTTGGTCTAGGCCCAACGCCCGGCCGCGTCCCGAAAGGGTGAGAATCCGAGTCCTACCCTTGGCGACGTACTCTCCTCTTCGCGCTTGCGCATCGATTCCCGCGCGCGAGCTGTGTGAACGTGCACGCTCGCGTACTGTTTGGCACGTGCAGATCCGCACACACTTGCGCTTTCACACTGCACCGACTGCCGCGACGGGAAGCATCACCTCAAGCATGTAGTCGGCAGTGCAGACCGGGTGCGGACGAACCCCATCGGCTACTTCACCAGCCACCTTGCATAACCCGGGTTTCACTGTGGCCAGGTGAACGGGAATGTCCGGGTGATCAACCGGTGCTGGCACAAACAGAGAGCATGCATTCCAAGTGACTTCGCGGCACCTTCATCAGCCGCTGAGCAGAAGGAACGTACTACGCAACTATTTTCGCTTCGCTGCTCTAAAATTCCATTGAACGCCGAACCGTTGGGGTTTGCGCCCATCACACAGGAAATACCTATGAGCACACCAAGCTTCTATGGACCACAACATCGTGCGCTGCAAGACCAGTTCGCCACACGTCCGTTGGCTGATCGGTTGAGTTACACAACCACCCCAACCTTTGATGAGTTCAGCCGCAATTTTATTGAACAATGCGACATGTTCTTTCTCGCCACCGTCGACCATGAGGGCCGCCCGACGGTTTCCTACAAAGGCGGCGACCCCGGTTTCGTGCAGATTGTCGATGAGTCAACGTTGCTCTTTCCTAGCTACGACGGTAACGGCATGTTTCTCTCTGTCGGCAACCTTTCACTCACGCCAAGCGTGGGGCTGTTGTTCATTTCGTTTGAAAAACCCCAACGACTCCGAGTGCAGGGAAACGCCGTTATCAGCCGCGATCCAGCGGATCTGGCCCGTTACCCCGAAGCCGATTTGGTAGTGCGAGTAACGGCCACCGAAGTGTTCACCAACTGCCCTCGCTACGTGCATCGCCACCACACCAATGAACCCTCCCGATACGTTCCCCGAGAAGGAATCGAGACGCCGTTGGCAGGCTGGAAACGCATCGATCTCCTCGCCGATGTCCTCTCCCCCGCCGACGCGCATAAGGCCCAGCACCTCGGCACAATCGCCGCTCAAGACTGGCGTCAGCTCTTGACAGATGGCGACCCTTCCGCGTAAACCGGGTTTATAATCCACCGATGGCACTTCCGACGAAGATCGTGACCGCCGCAGATGGATCTGATGACTCCCGCCGAACGCGCCGCTTTAGTCGATGCTGGCATCGTCCGGAATCTCAATGATCTACCGGAAGCCTTTCGGTTGAAAATTCTTGCAAAAGCGCAAGAGATCCACACAGGCGCACGAGCTTGAGTAGCTAACCACATTCTCAGATCACCCGGCCGCTCTGTATTCTGAGCCCTCTTCGACATAAGCTTGTTTCATGCCTTTAGCTAAACGTGTCATACAAGCAGAAGAAATGGAACGAATGACTCCGGCCGAGCGCGCCGAAGCCATTGATGCTGGAACCGTACTTAGCCTCGATGAGCTGCCACCGGAATTCCGGGAAAAGGTTCTCCAGCGAGGCCGCGAGATTCATGAACGACTGTTCGGCACTCCGGCTGCCTGAACATGGGGTTTCGGACAGTCAGATTTCTACCCTTCTTTTTCGACAGACTCGATGATCTTTTTGGGGAGAGCCGCGATGGTGAAGGCGGACCATCCTCTACTGATTTTCTCCTACTTGACCTTCCACGGATACGCGACGTTCTCGCTAACGATTACGAAGGTCGAACCACTCCGATCCCTCCCGGAAATCACGTTCGCGCGTACATCGGTTCTGGCGTACTTGTAGAAGCATTTGCGCTTTATTCCATCATTGGCCACGACGGCGCAATAGAAGTGATCGACATCGAGCTTGGCGGGCTGGAGTTTTAGCTTCGAAGCGGGATTTCGCAGGCTTGGCCTAGGTCAATGAGTTCGGTGATGGCGATGTTGCCGTGGCCGCCGGCACCCCAGCTTGGGAATACGGTGGAGTAAAGACCCCCGCCGCCAGCCACCAAGAGCAACAAGTCTTGTGGCGTGCGGACTGAAGGGAAGAGATCCTCGTCACTCCCCTGTCCGACGAAAGAAGGGTTGTATGTGCGCAGAGTACTTCTCGCGTGGTGTGATGCTTCCCACAAGCGTTGTTGCACATCGGCTCGGCTGAGACCAGCCGCACCAAGCACACCAGCATGATCGGGATTCAACGCAATGACCACGGTGCCTCGATGGAAGTGGGCGTTGTTGGCAGCAAGGCTTCCGATTGCGGCAGCGAGACTCGAATGAGGCGATCGACTGAATCAGGATCGTCGGCATCGGTGACCGAAATGACCGAGTGCGGACCTTCAGTTCCCACGACGGTAAGCACTGAATCCTCTGGGCCGTGGCCGAGTGAAACATGGAGAGGCTCCCAGGGCGATTGCTCTTCGTCCTCGGCGAGGCACATGGCGAGTTTGCCGGGATGACCGAGCAACGCCATATCGGAAATGCCCGGGCGGGCACCGCCGATGTTGAGCATTGCTAAGCGCACAGCACGTCCGATAGTCATGTTGGCGCGGTGTCCGGGGCCGATCGCGCCAAAGCCGCGCGACACTTCACAGGCGATACGCGCTGGCCCGCTCACGATCAGCAGTGGCGAGACGGCATGGGTGGTCGCTTGCACTTCAGCGGTATCAAACTCTGGGCGGCACAGCGCTCGAACGGCCGCGACGATGATCGGCGCGTAATCAGGCAACGCACCCGCCATCACCGCGGCAATAGCAACCTTCTCGATCGTTGCGGCACCGAAGGACGGGCCGATTTCCCCGAGCACCAAATCGGCGTCAAGACCGGTGGCTAGAACCATGCGGTGCACACGCGCGGGAGTTGGGATTACTACGGGCAATCCGTCGGTACAGTCAAGGTTGTGTAGGGCTTCAAGGGCCGCGGATTCGTCGAGCGCTTCAAGCAACTCTTCAACTACGGAATCAGCTGGAGCATTCATAGACTGATACCCAGTGTGCTTATGAGTTCGCTGACGATGTTGTTGGCCACGCGTTGCATGTTCTCTCGTCCGGACCCGGAGACAGGATGAGGAATTTGCACCCGGGGAACATCGGGCATGCCGAGCGATCTGGATACGAAATCGCCTTGAGCCCAAAAGGCTTCAGACACAATAGCGATGGCAGGGATGCCCAAGCGGGCGAAGGAGATAGCGTCACGCACGGTGCCGGAGGTGCAACTGCCTCAATGACCATAGGCCGTGACGACTGCGTGGGTATTGGCGGCGATGGAGGCGACCATTTCTTTGGTGGCAGGGGCCGAGGCGTTGCCTTTGTTGGTGAAAGAAAACGTGGTGTCTTTTGGAAGCGCATTGCGCAGGGCTAGCTCGACAGTTTCCAAGAACGTGTCGGAACCGGGGAAGCCATTGGCCAACAGCGCAATATTGAGCGGTTGGCCCGATGCTCCCGACCAATCTAGCTTCGCCTCATAGGGTGAAATCGGTGCGCTGGGCTGGGCCCGTGGATCGAGAAAACGAATTGCCATAACTGTTTCCTAGTTCGCTCGTCTGCAAAGAGCAACCCGTAACGATCGAACCTACGAGGACACCACGTCAGGGCTGTCCTGCCTACTCGCAGGCAGGAGTCAGAGGATCGGCCCATGAGAGAGGCACGAAACACGGCTATGTGGAATAGTTGCGAAATCGAATGGGGTCGAATGCTCCACAACCGAAAGGTGCTGTCGTATGGCCAATGGTGCGCTTGCCGAAACCCAGACAGGGCAGATGGCCGATAAGGGCCTCAAAGGAGGTTCGCTTGGGTTGCTAGCCGTGATTGTTATCGGCGTAGCGTCGACGGCACCCGGATACAGCTTGGCGGCCAGTATTGGCTTTGTTACCGGTGAGGTCGGGGCGAAGGCCCCGTTCATCATGTTGTTCGCGTTCTTACCAATGGGTTGTATCGCTGCGGCGTTTTACTATCTCAATAAGGCCGACCCGGATTGTGGAACCAATTTCACCTGGGGTGTGCGTTCGTTTGGACCCAGGGCCGGTTGGATTGCTGGGTGGGGTTGCATCGTGGCCGACCTCGTGATCATGCCAAACCTTGCCGGTGTTTCCGGGCAGTACCTAGCGTTGCTATTCAGCGAATCGCTGGCAGCAAACATCTGGTTTACGACAGGGATCGGTATTCTGTTTATCGCTGCGATGACTTGGATTTGTTGGCGAGGCATTGAGCTTTCCGCCCGTTCGCAGGTGCTGCTCCTCGCCACCGAAATGATCGTCTTGTTGATTTTCGCCGTTGTCACATTGGTTAAGGCTTTCGCCGGGACCAAGGCAACCGTTGTCGTGGATGGAGTCAGCAAAACCTATGAATCAGTGCGCCCGAGCCTTTCGTGGATGTCGCCTGCGGGAGTTTCCTCGAAAGGAATCATCGCCGGTTTGGTCGTTGCCGTGTTCATCTATTGGGGTTGGGACACGTGCGTTTCGGTAAATGAAGAAGCCAAGGATTCGGCTAGAACTCCTGGCAGGGCTGCGGTACTTTCCACAGTAATTCTGCTTGGCATCTATTTGGTTGTTTCCTATGGCGCGGTTGGTTTGCTCGGGCCCGATTTCGTGTCCGACAATGCCGACGAGGCCATCTATGCACTGGGGAAGGTCGCGTTGCCCTCGATCATGGTGAAGCTCTTAGTGATAGCAGTACTTACTTCTGCTGCCGCTTCATGCCAAACCACGATCCTTCCCGCGACCCGCACCATGTTGTCGATGGGTTCACACGGTGCCGTTCCAAAACGTTTCGCCCATATTGATCGCGCCCGCCTCACCCCGGATTTTAGCACATTCTTGTTCGGTGCCGTTTCAATCATTTGGTATGTGGGCTTAGTAGTTATCAGTAACAACACTTCTACCGATGCCTACAGCGCTTCGATCGCTGCGGTTGGTATGGCCATTGCTGTGTACTACGGGCTGACGGGTTTTTCGTGCATCGTCTACTACCGCAAGTACCTCCTGAAATCGCCGAAGAATTTTGTATTCCTCGGCGTGCTTCCAGGATTCGGGGGAACCGTGTTGCTTTACGTGTTTGCGAAAACCGTGTGGGATGCTCGCACTGCCGGGTATGGCTACGGCACACTGTTCGGGGTGGGTACCGTGTTGGTGATTGGCACGATTCTGTTGTTGTTTGGTGTGCCGTTGATGTTGTGGTGTTCCAAGAAGTTGCCGCAGTTCTTCTTAAATCGGCCCGATCCGTCGCATTTGGTGAAGGACCCCAACGCCGACGATACGCTCGCCGCTCCACTCGGCACCTACACGCGAGACAACCTGGCCTCGTTCTCCGAATTTGCAACGACTGCTGGCTCATCGAGTTCGTCCGGTTCGGCCGGTTCGTCTGGCTCTAATGGATCGCAGGGAGGCAAGTGATGTCTGGAGGATTTGTTGTTGGCATTGGTGGGGCTGGGAGTGGTTTCGAAGCTGCTCGAATTGCCGCTCGGAACGCCTCCGCGCTTGGAGTTCCGGTGGTGTTGGTATTCGGATTCGAAGCCTCAGCACTTGCTCCCAGCGCCGGGCCGCTTGAGGATCGAGTGCATGAAATTGGCAATGAAGCGCTTGGCCAGATTCGGACCGAGCTTGCGGGTTCGTTTCCAAACTTGTTGGTCGAGGTGGAGTTCATTTCGCAACGCCCCGCCGATGCGCTCATTGCCGTTGCCAAAGCCCGGGGCGCCGAAACCATTGCGGTAGGCCATGGCGGCAAAGGACCGTTACGTGCTGCGCTACTTGGCAACGTCACTTACGAAATCGTCCACCGATCGACCATTCCGGTGTTGGTGGTTCCCAACGATGAAGAAGACGAAGTCACCCGCACCTAACCATTTTCCAAATTCATACTGCCATTTCCATCTGCGGCGGGCTAGGATTATCGTCAACAAGCGTTCGTAGCTCAATGGATAGAGCATCTGACTTCGGATCAGACGGTTGGGAGTTCGAGTCTCTCCGAGCGCACTAGCGAAAAATCGGCCTCATTGGATTGAGGGGATGATCACTTACCAAATTCCGCTTGATCCAACTGCTAGTTGCGGCAAAAGCAAAACCCCGGTCGCACGCCACAATGGTGGCGCTAGCGGGTCCGGGGAGTTGATCAAAGATAGCATCACCCGCTTTGGGCGTTTCTGCTTGGCTCCGGTCCACGCATTGGCGAGCTGGCGTGGCTGGAATTACAGGACGTTGATTTCACCAAGGGCCTCGTCGTATCGTTTAGGTTCGCGTCGACGCTTGGCTCCGAGCTCGTTGCGTCGTCGGGAAGAGACGTGAAGCTGTGCAAACCAAGGAGCTTGATCCGTATCCCATCGTCGTGTTGCAACGCGCTTCACCTTCGGCTGCTTGCACGACTCGCTGACGTTCCAACA
>JAYTWN010000131.1:0-13837 GCA_043743435.1 Acidimicrobiia bacterium | reverse complement strand
AGGACGCAGCGACAGGCGAAGCTGGCCGATAATTCTGCGGCGAATTTCTGAATCAGGTCACTAGTCCACTATTACGCACTGTGGACGTTGTCGTTGTTTAATAGCCCGGAACGAGCTGATGGCCTAGGATTTGGCGGCACGACCATGGCTTTGCTCAGGCAAACTGAGAAGGAGACCCCATGCACTTTCAGCACACAACGCGCCGCCCGCATCGTGGAGATACGTCCAGTTACGTAAAGGCATTATGTGCGACCCTGTGCCTGAGCGCTCTAGCAGCCTTCACCATAAGCGCCGCAGGGGCAAAGCCTGTTTCCAAACCGGTATCCAAACAAGGACCGAAGGCTCTCGATGTGGAAACCGAGCAACGAATGGTGCGTCTCGAAGGAAACCTGATCGTTGACTCGGTCGATGGACTCTTGACCAAAGCCAAAGATGCCAAAGCTGTGGGGGCTAACACGATCGTATTTTCGGATACCAAAATCAACCTATGGTTCGACGACAACGCCAAGACCATTGCCAAAACTTGGCAACCGAAAATGCAAGAACTGATGCAGGGTTTTCGCTCATTGGGGATGAAGGTAATTCTTCAAACCACGCCATTGGGTTATTGCACGCCGTTGCTTTTTTCTGACCCCAATCTCACCACGGGATATCCCATCGTTTCCGCACCGCTTGTAGCGCGAAACGGTGCGTTGGTTCCAGAACAAACGGCCACGTTACTGAACGGATCATTTGAATCTGCGGCGCTTAACGTGCCGACCAACTGGGGTTTCCAAGATCTGGCCGGAGAGCACACCTTCATCGATAGATCGGTGCGTCACGAAGGCTCAGCTGCTATGCGTTTTGAAGGGAGCAGTGCACCAAACGGTCAAGCTCGCATCTTCACCGAAGCCATTGTCAAGCCGTTCCATCAGTACACACTGCGGTTTTGGATCCGCACACAAAACCTCACGGCAGGATTTCTCGGGCCCATTGTGGCATCTCCCGATGACAAGGTGAAGCTCACATCACAGCACTACTCGTTTCCCGATAACGATTCGCGCGCTTATGTTTCCGCCCCAAAGAACCTCAGTAAGGATTGGTCAGAAATGTTGCTCTCGTTCAACAGTTTGGATCACACAAAAATTCGTTTGGGTTTTGGTGTTTGGGATTCCAGAGAAGGAACGTTGTGGGTGGATGATGTTCGCTTGGTTGATACGCCGTTACTCAACGTAGTTCGTCGCAAATCCCTACCAACGAGGCTAAGGACCTCAGCGGGCCTACAGCTTCGAGAGCGAAGTGACTATTCGCCCCTGGTCGATCCAAAACTTGGACAAAGCGGTTACACCGGAAACTTCGATAGCTACCACGAGGGCCCAGTAATGACGATCCCTAAGGGCTCGTCGATCAAAGAAGGTCAGCGGGTGACTTTTGAGGGATACCACGCGCTCATCACCATGGCGGGACAGGTTGGGTGCTCATGGCACGAAGAACAAGTATTCGCGAACATGAAAAAAGTGCATGCACGAGCGGAAAAGGCCTTCGCTGCTGACGGCTACCTCATCGACTTTGAAGAAGTTCGAACAGGAGGATGGGAACCAGCTGATGGAGCCTTTCCGTCGTCTGGAGCAGCACTAAGTGCACATATTCAACGCGCCGTTCGCGACGCCAAACGTGCCACGAACAAGCCCATCTACGTATGGAGTGACATGCTCGAACCAACGGCCAATGCAATACCGAACTTTTACCAAGTGAGAGGGACGCTTGATCGATCATGGGAAGGGCTTGATCCAAAACAAGTCATCATCGTGAACTGGAAAGACGGGAACGAGGCCGACACTGCAAAGCCAAGCGTGCAGCACTTTGCCAGACTCGGGTTCCAACAAATTGTTGCTGGGTTCTATGACCGCAACGCCACCACGAATTACAACGTGTGGAAACAAGCGACTTCCGGCCTGCCCGGCATCGTTGGATCGATGTATACGACCTGGGTGAACGACTACACGCAGCTTTCTGCGTTTGGCAAGCTCTGGTGGAGATGACAACGGCCGGGGAGACTCAGTCGAGTGTTGCCTTGACTGTTCCTAGGACGGTCACCCAATCGGGGGTGTGGGTAGAGCCCGATGGTGCAGGCCGGATTTGGGGGCCAAAGAGGTAACGATGTTCGACGATCCCAGCCAGTGACGCGAGGACGTCGGACTTGTCGCCTACGAAGTGTGTGATCCCCAGCTCTTGCGCGATTCCGACCTTCTGTCGACGTTCCCGGCAAAACCGAACCGAATCAGGGGAGACCCGCCAGCGTTTGCGCATAGTCACAGCGGACGCCGAAGCATCGATTGACCTTGTGCAACGTGGCCGCGCCGATCTGGGCGTAGCTGTGGTTGACGAGTTTCCCGCATCGCTTTCCCTTCGACGTATCTGTCGAATTGGTCAGAAGCTAGTCGTGCCTTCGGGTCATGCCCTAGCGTCGTGGAAGCGTGTTTCGATTGGCGATCTCCATGATGAACGCATGATTGTGCCCCCGTTAGGTCGTCCGCATAGAGCCATGGTGGCACGAGCACTTCGCGATGCCGACGTTCGCTGGGAGCCTGCCGTTGAGGTGAGCAGTTGGGAGACCATGGTGCAAATGGTCGGCCTCGGATTCGGTGTGGCCATCATCAACGAAAATGTCCGTTTGCCTCGGGGTGTGGTTGGTGTAGCCCTGCCAATGCTGCCGGCGGTTGAGTACCACGCGTTTTGGCTTGGCACGTCATCTCGTCGTAAACGCATTGACTCCTTTGTCGATGCCTTGGTGATTGCGAAACGAGACGCGGCTTGAACGGGTCTCGAAATTCCTCTCGTACTCTGTCGTACCTGTTGCAGCATGGGGCGAACGAGGCCGGATTGGCTATGGACTCCGCTGGTTGGTCGGCAGTCGTTGATGTTCTGCGTCTCATGGAGATCACGGAACGAGAACTCGATGAAGCGATCGCGCTCAATACCAAGAGCCGCCTGGAACGTAGAGGTGCATACGTTCGTGCGTGTCAGGGCCATTCCTTGGCAGGCACGCCAGTTACGCTGGACGCCCTCGAAGCCAGTTGGTTGCTCGAAAATGAACCAGACGATCTCTGGCACGGAACAACTCTTGAGGCCGCAGCTTCAATCCGTACGTCGGGCATCCACTCCGGGGAACGAACACACGTGCATCTGGCCCGAACGGTCGACGCCAAGGTTCGCAAACGCAGCAACGTAGCGGTGTTGCTACAAATATCACGGGAAGGGTTGCGCAGCGAAGGTATTGACGTTTGGCGTGCACCCAACGATGTCCTGCTGGTCCGCTTTGTTCCCGCGCACTGTGTTGTTTCCTAAGCAGGGATGAGCTCTAGAGCTCGGCCGAGGGTGTCGAGTCTCGCGTCGAGCGTGTCGCCTGCTGGGTAGAGCCGCACGGTGGTTACGCCTGAGTCTTGCCATACTTGGAGTCGCTGTTTGACCATCGCTTCTGTGCCAATCAACGTCGTCCCCAGAACCATTTCGTTGGGAATCAGTGCCGCGGCTCCGGATCGATCTCCAGCAAGCCAGCGTTGCTGTGATTCAGCGGCCACTTCGGCGAAACCCTGTCGGGCATAGGCGGCGTTGTAGAAGTTGGAATCGGCTGAACCCATACCGCCGAGACTGAATGCTAAGCCCGCTTTGCGTTTCTGAATCATCGTGTCCAGTTCGTTTTCATCACGAGCAAAAGCGACCTCAGCACCCTGACAAATGTCGACGCTCTCCAACGAACGATTCGCTCGAGCTGCGCCGGTCCGGAGGTGTTGGAAGTACGCGGCATCGGCACCTTCGGGAATGAAGCTGGTGCCCAACCATCCGTCTGCCAACTCGCCCGTGAGTTCCAACAACTTTGGTGACAACGTGGCCAGATATATCGGGATCTGATCGGTAGCTTTAATGGCAAGCCGCAGGGATTTTCCTTCTCCGTCGGGCAGTGGCAATTGCAGGTGCTTTCCCTCGTAGCGAATGCGTTCACCGGAAAACGCCTGACGAATGATGTCAATGGTTTCACGCATGCGCCCGAGCGGATGATCGAACTTCACCCCGTGAAGCCCCTCCATAACCTGGGGTCCGGAAGCGCCGAGCCCAAGAACGAATCGATTGTCGGACATGGCTGCAAGCGTGAGCGCCGTTTGCGCCGTCATCACCGCGGATCTGGCGCCCAGCTGAAACACACCCGAGCCGAGCAACATGGTTTTGGTTTTAGCGGCCAGGTAGCCCAACGGTGAAGGGGCATCGGCACCCCACGCCTCGGCCACCCAAACCATGTCCACGCCCAGACGCTCCGCCTCGACCACGTAGGTCACCAACTCTTGCCAGTTGCCACCCTCGGCACTCAGTTGCACTGCTGTTCTCATGCGCACAGATCTTTCTTATCTTGAGTGCTAGCCGTTGACTTGGTCATTGAATGCTGCCGGATTTGGCGATGGCTTTGATGCCTTCAACCACCAACTGCATGTTTCCGCGATGCTCATCAAGCCGACGAGAAAGTATGCGGGGTTCCTTTTCTGGCATGTTTTTAATTGCCGGTGTGAGCCCAGAAGGTCCTGGCCCAATGATCAACGAGTAACGCAATCTGGTGACCGGACTACCTTCTGTCGAGCCGGTCTCGGTCAGCGTGAAAACCCACTGAGCGCCCGGATTGTCGGGATTCGAGGTGACCCACCCGAACTCCCTTGGCTCTACACAACGGTGCACAAAACAGGGCACTTCCCATTCGCCAATTGCTGCGTGCACATTCGATCCAATAAACGACGCTCCAATCGCCGGACCAGTCGACCCCTCGGCCCACCGAGCACCACGAAACTCTGTAGTGAACCTTGCCGGCAGATTCAGATCGGTGATGATCGGCCAAAGCTCCGCGGCCGTTGCTGCAATGTCGATCTCCACATACGTTCCAGGCCCATCACTCAACCGTGGTGGATCACTAGGCCCGTTCTCCCACGTGTGCTGCCCGTCTGGTGCTGTCTGCTCGTTGGTCAATTGCATACGCCGACCGTACGCCGAATCGCCCAGCTGAACAATTACTGACGCGCCGGTCTGGCTCGCTAGTTGGGATTGCGCAAGTGGCTCGGTACTTCCACAGGTCAACCTAACTGCTTCCGTCACCCCAGTTAGCAACATCTGGAAACTTTTCGCAACCACTGCCGAAGGTGGCGTATGGCAAAAACTCTGTCCCGAACCAAGCCATGCTCGGCAGCGACCCGCTCCGGGCGCATGGCCAAGGCTCGTCAATTCTGGGATTCCGCAGAACTCCTAGATGCACTTGAAGGTGATGAGGATGACCTTTGCGATGCACACATAACACTGTGCGTTCATGCCGGGATCGGTGCAGCCGACGTCATCTGTTGTGCGCGCTTAGGAGACCTTGCTGATTCTGAAAGTTCACCTTCTGGACATTCAGGAGCCCTAGGGTCTCACTCAGGCTCAAGGCGTTGCAGGGCGTTCGTGCTCTTGTAAGAACCGTTTGGAACGACCGTGAGGATTGGCAAGGTCTGACACGTGTTTTTCGATCGGCATCCGATTAACCATGCTTCAGCTTTAAAGAATCGCGGTGCCGTACATTTCGCCAAGCGGATCGGCGATGAGTTCTAGACGCTCCCCGTCGGGGCCGCTGAAGTACATCGACGAGCCGCTGGCTACCTCGAAAGCAATTCCTGCAGCGGTCAGTCGAGCCTGGGCCGCGAGCCAGTTCTCCTGCGTCATGGAGATCGACAAATGGTGATGGCCGCCAACGACCTCCCGAAACGAATCCCGTTCGATACCAGGAAGATCGAAATAGGCGACGAGGTTGCCGTTCCCCGCGTCAAAGAAGAAATGCGTCGACCCCTCAAGATCACGATTCTCAAACATATCGACCAGCGGAAACCCCATCGTCTCCTGCCAAAACCGCACAGTCCGCTCCACGTCGGCACTGATCATGGCGTAGTGGTGAATTCCCCGAGCCGTCGATGCCGCACGATCTCTGGGCGCAGCCAGGAACTGCGCACGAACTTCTTCCCGACGAGCACCTAAGGCTTCTCGATCTATTCCCACGGTGCGCTCCCAAACGTTGAGACTTTAAAAGCAAGGTGGCCCCATCCGTTGAGGACAGGGCCAAAATTTTGTGCGCTCGGAGGGACTCGAACCCCCAACCTTCTGATCCGTAATCAGATGCTCTATCCGTTGAGCTACGAACGCCTGCATGAAACTTGAAACAGAGAGCTTATCGGAGTCCGGCGGGGTCCTAGACAGGAATTCCTACCGGCTCCGATGAGCCAACTGGCGGAGAAGGAGGGATTTGAACCCTCGGACCCAGTTTCCCAAGTCCCCTCATTAGCAGTGAGGTCGATTCGGCCGCTCTCGCACTTCTCCATGCCGGACGAATCCGACGGCTGTCAATTGTTTCACACCGCCACCTTCCCCGCAGACTGATTTGCCAAACCCCGGTCGACTGAAACGCCCACCAGAACACCCAGGGAGAAATGGGGGATTGGCCGGATAGTGCGCCACAACCAAATCCCGCACCATGAATGCATGAGCAAAACCGCACAACTCGCCATCTTCATCGGGGTCATTGCCTTCGTCGCTGCGATTGAAATGGTCGTTTTGATCCACCGTCGGCGCCGGGTTGATGTGAACGATTCGCTCAACTCCATCGTTGTGGGTCTTGGCTTCCTCGGCATCAAAATGATTGGGGCCAAAGCGCTGCTTCTCCCCGTCTACCTGTGGGTTTACCAAAACGCCCGGATCTTCGACCTGTCGATCACCAACCCTGCGACCTGGATTGGTTGCTGGGTTGTCGCGGATTTCGTCGCCTACTGGACGCATCGGGGTGAGCACCGCAGCCGGGGTTTCTGGGCTAGCCACTCCGTGCATCACTCCTCCGAGCAGTTCACTATGACCACTGCCGTCCGCATGCCCTGGACCGAAGTGTTCTACAAGCCCATCATCGCCTTTTGGGCACCACTGCTTGGCTTCCACCCCGCCGTCCATGCCGTGATTGGTGGGCTGATCCTGGCCGTTGGTCAGCTGCAACACACCGAAGCCATTGGTCGCATGGGCATTTTTGATCGGTTCCTCATGACCCCGTCGAACCACCGAGTCCACCATGCCTCGAACAGGATCTACCTCGACAAAAACTTCGGCGCCACCAGCGTGATCTGGGACAAAACCTTCGGCACCTACCAAGCCGAACTGGACACGGTAAAGCCCGTCTACGGCCTCACCCACGCCACTTCGGCCACCACTCCGTTTGGTGTGGCCACAGAAGGCGTCCGCAATCTGCTCGCCGATTTGAAGCACATTCCCTCAACCCGTGGCCGTTTCCAACTCTTCTTCGGCCGACCGTAGGTTCAGAAATGTCGCGTGTGAACTCTTTCATGATGGCGGGCCCATCTCCACTTCGCTTCGAGTCCCACCAGAGAGCCCTTCTCCGACCGGCAAGCCGGACCGGGGCTCAGCGTTTGCGAAGGCGGAGACTTTCCCAGCTGGCATCAGTGGTCCAGCCGCCGTCGACCACGAGCGAATGTCCGTTGACGTAGGCGCTCGCGGTGGGATCTCCAAGGTAGAAGATGGCGTTGGCAATGTCTTCAGGTAGGGCGAATCGACCCATGGGACTCCGGGCCTCAATGTCGGCGCTTGAATAGGCCCCCGAACCGGAGTCCTTTTCGTCCATCTCGGTTTTCACCCAACCTGGGCAAACCGCATTCACTCGAACACCCCGTCCGCCCCACTCGGCGGCCAACGTTCGGGTCAACCCGATCAATCCGTGTTTCGACGTGTTGTACGCCGCCCGATCAGAAACCCCCGCCAAACCAGCAATCGAGGCCACGTTCACGATCGACCCGTGGCCTTCCTCCAACATCCAGCGTCCAAACTCCCGGCAGAGCAGAAAGGGGCCGACGATATTCACATCGAGGACCCGACGGAAACCCTCAAGTGTGGTTTCCTCGGCGGGAGTTATGAAGCTGATCCCGGCATTGTTGACCAAAACGTCGGCTCGATTGAATTGCGCTCTGGTGGCCGCGACGATGCCCGTGACTACGACTTCTTGGGAAACGTCGCCCAGAAAAACCTCTACCAACGCACCGAGGGCCGTTGTGGCTTCAACGGTTGCCAGCGGGTCTACCAGGTCGCTCAGCACCAAATCGAAACCTCGTTCGGCGAACAACTCAGCAGTCCGTCGGCCGATGCCCTGGGCGGCTCCGGTGATGATGGCGACGGGTCGGGCGGAAGGCGAAGGGTTTTGCGTCATGAAACAACTATGGCTGAGGACCGATTGGTCCCCAGCCATCTGTGCGGAAGAGGAGGGATTTGAACCCTCGGAACCTTGCAGTTCAACGGTTTTCAAGACCGTCGCATTCGGCCGCTCTGCCACCCTTCCCGGTAAAGCGCAGGCAAGATCCTACCTATCCCGGCCCAAGCCCGTAGCCAGTTTTTCCGAACCAAACCGACTACCGTTCTCCCCATGTCGTCGATTCGTTCCCGTTGGTTCGCCGCAAGCCTCTTGATTACCGGCCTTGTGGTGGTGGCCCCGCTTCGCGCCAGTGCCGCACTTCCACCGCAAAGCCCCACTGAGCTGGCAGAACTCACTGGAAGGGCCGTTTTGGCCACCGTCACCGAAGTAAAAGCCTACGGTCCAACACCCCCGCCGCTGCCGGAGGGAATGGTCGGCCCGATTCCCGGACATCGCGCCCAAAAGGTGACGTTGAAGGTGACCGAAGTGATCAGGTGGGGAAGCACCAAGCGTCCGAAGAAGGGCACAACCATCATGGTTACGAAGCCGACGGAGCCGTATTCGTTAGCCGTGGGGGACGCGGGAATCTTCCTCACCTCCAATTGTGCGCCGAATGACCCTGTGCTGGTTGGGCGCTACGGAACGGTAAATGAGGATCAGGCGGTTCTTCGGGCGGCCTTGAAAGCCACGAAATCCATCCCCTGCGGCTAGCCCAACTTGTCTGTCGGCCTAGCTTGGCATTGGGCTTAGGTTCTTTTGGCAGAGCTCGGCTCTGGGCAAAAAAGGACTGTCCGACGTTACAAACCCAGATCGGCAATCCGTCGGCGGCCAAGAAATCCGTGATTGTCGTCGTGGTACCAAGCGAGTTCAGGTTCGTTTTCTAACCAACACAGCAACAGCGTGCGGTCGCCGTAGTGCATGGGGAAATCGATCAGGAGCGGCGCATAACCTTTGACTTGGATGCCCTCGGTGCCAAACCAATCGAGTGCTTCAGATAGGCGTGCCTCAAGTGCTTTGACTTCGGGCAACTGCGTTTTGTCGCCTTCGTTGAGCCGTTCCATTCGATAGGCCAATTCAGCACGAACCTCAATAATCGATTCGGCTCGGAGAAATACTTCGGGCATTAGCGACTGCGCCTCGATCAGCGAAAAGAATCGTTCCACGCATCGAGCTTGGCACTCCCACCGCCAAACCAACAACAAGCGCCGGCATCAGCGCCTGTTGTTGGCCCGCAGCTATCGCTGGGCAGTTTTCGTGCACCGAGCGTTGGACGGCTTCTTCCTGGTTGCAGTCCTTTTTCCAATCAACGTTGCTTGCGCTTGTTCTTGGTTGCGCGTTTGGCCCGAGCCGGTTTCGTGTCGGTCGGCTCAGGCTCTAAGCCTCTGAAGCGCTATGCCTGCTCGAGGCTTGTCGATGTTGGATCACCGCTACAGGGCCTTGGGTCAAGATTCATCGACATCAATCGAGCCACTGGACGACGGCGAAGCGCAGCGGTATCGGTAGAAGGCTCGTCGGTTGGTGCCACGTACCCAATCGGAGGGCTCACGAGGCAAAGACCGTCATAAACATTTCCGCGGACGGTTTCACCATCAGCAACCTTGACATCACACGTTGGTGCTGGATCGGCTGAAGCAACCGCAATCCCGGCCCTAGCTTTTTCGACAACACCCTTTTGTACGCCTGCCGCAGCTGCCGTGCCCACGAGGGCCAACCCGCCAATAACCGAGCCAGCGAGCCACGCAACATAGGTTCGTTCTTGCTTCATAGTTTTGATCCTAACGGTGTGGACGAGGAGTACGTGTTCCAAAGACGTATCGGCCTCCGTGTTGGGTTCCTGAAGAGGGCATCGTGTCGATAACCCCAGGTTCGTGGCTACTTCGGCGACGGACAATCCTTATCAGGTGGATGATCAGGAACAGGTTAGGGTCACTTTGCAGCCAGTGAGCCCTGCTGTTGCTGCCGCTTTGACGACAATGTCGCCAGCAGCAAATGCGAAGGCCCGAGCGTACGGCTCGGGCCATCGATAATGCGTTTAACCACGGGCGCACCCGCCAAAAGTGAACTGATTAGGCGGAAAGGCCTTTGACGATTTCGGCCATGAGTTCGCCGGCTTCGGTTGGGTTGAGGCCGATCTTTACGCCAGCTGCAGCGAGTGCGTCCATTTTGCCCTGAGCGGTGCCTTTGCCTCCGGAGACAATTGCGCCGGCGTGGCCCATCTTCTTACCGGCCGGCGCGGTTACGCCAGCAATGTATGCAGACATAGGTTTTGTTACGTGGGCCTTGATGTACTCGGCTGCTTCTTCTTCGCCCGTTCCACCAATTTCGCCGATCATGATGATCGCTTTGGTTTCATCGTCGGCTTGGAAGGCTTCGAGGGCGTCAATGAATGCGGTGCCGGGAACGGGGTCGCCACCGATGCCAACACAGGTGGTTACGCCAATGCCCAGCGCTTTGAGTTCATACAGCGCCTGGTAGGTCAGCGTGCCTGAACGAGAGACGATGCCGACGTTGGGCTTGCCAGCAATCGGCGGTAGGGCGATTTCACCGGCGGTGATGCCGATGTTGCACTTTCCTGGGCTGATGATGCCCGGGCAGTTTGGGCCCAACAAACGGGTGTTGGGGTAGTTGCGCTTTAACAGGTTGTAGGTCTTGGCTTCGTCTTGGGCGGGGATGCCTTCGGTGATGCACACGATAAAGGCAATGCCCGCAGCGGCAGCTTCCAAGATGGCGGCCGATGCAGCCTTAGGTGGCACGGCAATGAACGAGGCGTTCGCCCCGGTTGCAGCGACGGCTTCGGCCACGGTGTTGAAGACGGGAATGCCTTCAACGTCGGTTCCGCCCTTGCCTGGCGTTACGCCGCCGACAACGTTGGTGCCGTAGGCCTTGTTCCGCAGACCGTGGTACTTGCCCTGTCCGCCGGTGAGGCCCTGCACGATGACCTTGGTGGTTTCGTCAACAAAAATGCTCATGATTTATGTTCTTTCTAACTCTCTGTGTACGTAGTAACTAGCTGGCCCTCAGGCAGCGAGCTCCACGGCGGCACGGGCGGCTTCGAGCATGGTGGGCTTGGAGATCAAGCGATCGGCAGGAATACCTGCGGCGGCAAGAATCGCTCGGCCTTCTTCGGCATTGGTGCCGTCAAGACGAATCACGATGGGGGCGTTCAACTTCACACGGCCCATGGCTTCAACGATGCCCTTGGCAACTTCTTCGCCACGGGTGATGCCACCGAAAATATTGATGAAGATGGACTTCACCATGGGATCGGTATTGATCACTTCGAGAGCGCCGGCCATTACGTCGGCATTTGCTCCGCCGCCGATGTCCAAGAAGTTCGCAGCCGAGCCGCCAACCTGGTTGACCACGTCGAGGGTAGACATGGCCAAACCTGCGCCGTTGGCGATGATGCCGACGGTGCCTTCTAGGCCGATGTACTGCAGGCCCTTGGCGTGGGCGAGGGTTTCACGGGCGTCACGCAGAACAGTGGCTTCGTACTCGGCCCAATCGTGGCGGTACATAGCGTTCTCATCAAGCGACACTTTGGCATCGAGGGCGAGCACCGTGCCTTGAGGGGTCAATACCAGAGGATTGATTTCAGCCAGATCGCAATCGCCTTCGGTGAAGCAGGTGTAGAGCTGCACCAGGATCGCTGCGGCTTGATCAACGGCAATGGGGTTCAGTTTGGCGTCGACACAGGCTTGACGGGCTTGTTCCAGCGAGATTCCATCAACCGGATCGATGTGGATCTTGATCAGCGCATCGGGATTGTTGACGGCAACTTCTTCGATCTCCACGCCACCTTCGGCACTCAACATAAGAAGGTGCTTCTTGGCGGAACGATCGAGGGTGTAACTGGCGTAATACTCCTCGGCGATGTCGGCGGCGTTGCCCACGAACAGGCGATGGACGATATGGCCCTTGATGTCCATATGCAGAATGTTTCCGGCGTGGAAGCGAACTTCTTCGGCGTTCTCGGCGATCTTTACGCCACCAGCCTTGCCTCGGCCACCAACTTGTACCTGGGCCTTGATAACGACGGGGTATCCCGAAGCTTCGGCCACTTTGACGGCGGTTTCAACATCGTCGGCGATTCCGCCTGGGGGGACGGGCATACCGAATCGTGCAAACTCGGCGCGTCCTTGATATTCGAACAGGTCCAACGGTGGTCCTTCCTCAGGCCGAGCCGCGGGAAGCGGGCCGGGTTTTGCGTTCTGCGAACCTTGCGATACTAGTGATGTGCCACCAACCCTCCAAGATCCAGCCCCTGTTTTTGTTCTGTCGGGCCCCATCTCCGCTTCGCTTCGAGTCCCGCCAGTGGGTTCTTTTCCAACCGGCAAGTCGGATTGGGAACTCCATGTGTCGAACGTCGCTTTGCGCCAAACGGCTCTTATTCGCCCGGAACCGCTCGGGCCAGGGGTGGTTTCGTTGCGTTCGGCCTCGACGTTCTCTGTGTTTGGGTCGGGCAAATGAGCGAATCTGGGAAGGCTCCGTGGCGTCCGCAGCCTCGTCAGCGCCAAGGTGGGCTCCTCAAACAGCGCCTGCTGGCTGTGGTCGTCGCCTTGTTCGTCGGAGGTTGGGTTCTGTTCGCATTCTCGCGCTTCGCCAGCAAATCTCCCGACAAAGTGCAGCTCGGTTCACGGGTATTCGATCTCGGAAGTGCCCGGGTGCGCGCTTCGACGATTGCTCGGACCGGTCCGCTCTTCTTCAACGATCTCATCCAAGGTGGACGATCACTCCCGATCGTCGTCCTTTACCTAGGGATGAATCCTGGGTCGAAAGGCGTGGTGGATCCCAAGAATTTCGTTGCCCTCAATGCTGTCCCTCCCATCGGCACCCCAGCCTGCCCCGTCGACTGGAAAAAGGCCAAGGATCGACTCGTGCAGCCCTGCACCAAACTTGAATTCCTGCCCGATGGCACGCTGGCGAGCACCCAAACGGTTCCTCTCAACGGGGCCGTAAACATGGAACGCTTCGAAGTGATCATGGGCAAAAAGGGTCGCCTGGTCGTTGACCTCAACCGCACGTTCGGCGAGTTACCGCCAGCCACCGTCGTGACGCCAACCCTGGTTTTGCCTTAGTTGCCAACACAGTTCCGCCCGAACCTGGCAAACCCGTCCCGCTGGGTCCCTTCGGTATGGGGGCGCTCGTCAACCGAGGCGGTGCATGAGAGCCCCCAAAGGATCGCCAGGCCGAGTCCAGCGAGCCCAAAGCTGCGACGTTGCGCTGGTTGGCTGGTCGGAACCGCCGCTGGGTCTGCGCTGGGTCTGCGCAGGGCCTGCTTCGCAACCCTGCGGGTCCTTCGTCGTTGCCGGTAGGGCAGGGCTAGCGCATTCTCCTGCGTCCTTGCGAGCAGCGATTCTGACTCGCAGCTCCGCAACGAAGCAATGAATCAGCAGTCTCCTAGCCGCTAGGGATTGAGTGGGTCTTCGAGGGTGGTGGTGCAGGAGCCGCCAGTTTCTTTGCCGTTCATGGCGAACAACCCGGCACGATCGGTTTCGGTAAAGAACAGGGCGCTATAAGGCCAGTTTTCGCCCGACTCAACCGGGGAGTACATGACCGAAGTGGGCTGGTTGGTGTGGTCGAGCCCAAACAAGTGACCGAGTTCGTGGAGCA
>JAYTWN010000130.1:0-6965 GCA_043743435.1 Acidimicrobiia bacterium | reverse complement strand
ATCATGGTTGAGGGCAATGCCTCTATGTATCTGGGTTCCCCTCGGATGGTGGAGGAAGTCATTGGCGAAGTGACCACGTTGGAGGAACTTGGAGGCGCTCGTATGCACGCTTCGGTTTCCGGTTGCGGTGATTTGTTGGCATCCGACGATGCTGAAGCTCTTGGGATGGCTCGCCGGTACATCTCGTTCTTTCCCATCAATTGGCGGTCGAACCCTCCGTCGGCGTTGGCTGCGGATTCGGCCACGGTGTTTACCACTTCGATGGTCCCGGTTGAAGATAGGCGCGCTTATGACATGCGAAAGGTGATCGCTGCCATTGTTGATGCCGGTTCGTGGTTTGAGATGAAACCCCTCTTTGCCCGAGAACTGGTGACGGGTCTTGGACGGCTCAATGGTGAAGTGGTGGGCATCGTGGCCAACAATCCAATGCAAAAGGGTGGGGTGTTGTTCGGGGATTCTGCCGATAAAGCCGCACGGTTCATTTGGTTGTGCGACGCCTTCAATATCCCGCTGGTGTTTCTTGCTGATATTCCCGGCTTTATGGTCGGTACGGCGGTCGAGCGTGAAGGCATCATCCGCCATGGCGCCAAGATGATTACTGCGGTTTCTGAGGCGACCGTACCCAAAATCAGCGTGATTGTCCGCAAGGCCTATGGGGCTGGTTTGTACGCCATGAGCGGCCCAGCTTTTGAGCCCGATGCCGTGATTGCGTTGCCCATGGCCAAGATCGCTGTAATGGGCGCCGAACCAGCGGTGAACGCGGTGTATGCCAACAAGATTGCCGCCATTGAGGATCTCGATGAGCGGGCTGCGTTTGTGACTGCTATGCGCGCAGAGTATGAGAAAGACGTTGATTTGATGTTGCTGGCCTCGGAATTGGTGATCGATGCCATCATCGCTCCCGAGGATTTGCGTGCAGAGCTTATTTTGCGTATCGCTCGGGCTCGGAACAAGACCCGCGTGTTCTCGGATCGCCGCCATGGAGTTCCGCCCGTATGAGCCGCCGATCCGGCTTGCCGGTTGGGAAGGGCTCGCTGACGGGACTCGAAGCAAAGCGGAGATGGGGCCCGACAGCATCAAGGAACCTTTTGCTACCTACTTCGATTGTCATTCGTGACGTTGGTCCCCGTGACGGGTTGCAGGCCGAGGAGCCAATCCCCGTAAGCGCGCGTGTCGAAATGATCGAAGGCCTTTTTGCTGCAGGTTTGCGAAACGTGGAGGTTTGCTCGTTTGTTTCGCCAAAAGCTGTGCCGTCGATGGCTGGTGGCGCCGAGGTGGTTGCGGGGGTCGGGCCTCGCGACGGTTTCGTTCGAGCGGCGCTTGTGCCTAACCTGCGGGGTGCCCAAATGGCCCTCGACGCTGGGGTGGACGAGATTACTGTCACCGTCTCTGCCTCCGAGATTTACAGCCAGCGCAACGTGGGGATGAGCATTGCCGATGCGGTTGCTTCCTCCGCGGCGATTTCTGGTGAAGTTGCCAGATGGGTTGCCAATCCGGCTCGCCGGTTGGTAGAGAACCCACTGATGGGTCTCGATGCGAAGCGGAGTTGGGGCCCGTCAGATCAGCAGAGGGTTCCTGTCGATGTGATCGTGTCTTGCGCCTTCGGCTCACCGTATGAAGGTGACTTAAGCCCATCGGTTATTGCTGCGTTGTGTGATGAGCTGTTGGCTGCCGGAGCAAACCGAATCACTTTGGCTGACACCACCGGTATGGCCACTCCGGCTCGAATCAGTGCCGTCTTGGAGGCGCTAAGCCTCCAAGCACGAACCGACGTGGGTTTGCATTTGCACGAAACGCGCGGCACTGGGCTGGTCAATGCCTATTCAGCGATGCAGCTTGGCGTTCGACGTTTCGATACCTCTGTCGGTGGTCTTGGTGGCTCTCCGTTTGCGGCTGGAGCGGCGGGAAACTTGGCCACAGAAGACCTCGTCTACCTTTGCGATGATCTTGGTGTGGAAACGGGTATTGATCTCTCGCCGCTGCTTCTCGTAAGCGCGCAGACCGCTTCGGCTATCGGCCATGCGGTCCCGAGTCGCGTGGCGGCTGCTGGGCCGCGACTCTTGCAAGCCGATCTCAATACAAGGGTGGGCCACTGATGCCTTGGTGCGATGATTGCGCGAAGTACTGGGCACCCAATGCCATGAAAGCCAGCGGTGCTTGCCCAACATGCGACAAGGTGCTGGCCACCAAAGGGGCGCTGCGTATGGAGGCTCGTTCGCTTGGTGTCCCCGGTCCTGGCGAGACCGAAGGCGAAGCCCCGAAAGCCCCCTGGCACTTCAAAGTCATGATCGCCTGCCTGGCCCTGTACCTTGGCTGGCGAGTCATCCAAGGCGCGCAATGGCTCTTCAATTAGTCGTTGGTGGGATTCCCGGTCGGGCTTGGCGGTCAGTTGAAAATCGGTGATGGGTCTCGAAGCGCCGCGCAGTTGGGGCTGTCAGAAACGTAGGGTTACCCCAGAAGAGATAGTCACCGATTGAATACGCAAGTATTTATTCCGTAAAAAGCTGTGGAAAAGCCGTGGCCAAGCCTTTCAGTTGAGAGGAGCCAACGTATCGAGTGTTCTCGCCCTGCTGGATCAGCAGTCTCTTTCGTCGTTGACGAGGAGCGTGGTGCCGGTCAGGTCGTCTGGGCCTACGACCTTTGCTCCGGCCGTTCGGAAGGCAGCGAGGGCGGTAAGGGTGTCGGCGGTTACTTCTTCGCCGGGGACGAGAAGTGGGATGCCGGGCGGGTAGGGGATGACGTATTCGGCGCAAATACGACCGAGTGAGGCTTCAGTGGCGACCGGCGACGAAGCGGCATGAAGAGCGGCTCGTAGCGAGCGGCGTTGTGGTGGCGTGGCGGGGAGATCAACGGTTGCACCGGAACTTGGAACGTGCGAGGCGCCAGCCAATGCTTTGAGCGATTCAATGAGAAAAGCGCATGATTGCGCAGTGTCACCAACGGTAAGTGAACAGACGATTCGGTGAAAGTCGGAAAGTTCAACCCAGAGCTGACAATGGGCGCGAAGCCAGGCGGATGCGGCGAAACCGGTGATGCCCAGGGCCCGCACGTCGATCACCAGCTTGGTGGGGTCAGTAGCTACGCCAAGGTGTGCAGAGGGGCGATCGAGAATTCGTAGACCCTTGATGGCAGCTACGCGACTTCGCACGGTTGAGGACAACGTGATTGCGGTCGCCAATTCTGTTCGGCCCCCGTCGACCAGATGGTGTGCGGCGAGATCAAGGGACAGAGTGAGCAGGGCGCTGGGTGAGGAGGATTGCAGCATACCCAGGGCACGTTTGAGCGGAGCGGTTGGTACGCCGGGAGCGACGTGGAGCATGGAGGCTTGGGTAAGTGCACCTAGGGTTTTATGGGTGGACTGGATAACGATGTCGGCACCTTGAGCCAGGGCCGAGGCAGGCAGCTCTCGGTGGAATCCGAAGTGCGAACCGTGGGCTTCGTCGACAATCAACAGCGCACCGAGCCGACGGGCCAAGGCTACAAACGGTGCCAAATCGGTGGCCATGCCGTAGTAGTTCGGGCGAGTGAGGTGCACAATGGAAGCTCGCTCAGGCAGGTCAATGGTGGTCAGTTCGGCGGGAAGAAACCAGCCATCCTCGGTGAGGTCGTGCTCGTAGGGAAGGTAGTGCGGGATTGCTCCGGCGAGGACGGCGCCCGTGTACACACTGCGATGTGAACCTCGCAGCATGATCACGTTGTCGCCGTCCCCAGCGAAGGCAACGATGGCGGCCAGATTTCCTCCGGTAGAGCCATTAACCAAAAAGAATGTTGCCGCAGCCCCAAACACCTCAGCGGCTTTTGCCTGTGCGCTTACGATCGAACCTGATGGCGCGTGCAGGTAATCAAACCCCCCCATCTCACTAACGTCGGCATGCAGTAACTGATCGCCGAACACATCATTGAACAGTGGATGCACGCCACCGCGTTGTTTGTGGGCAGGCATGTGAAACGAAGCTCGCTCGCCCACATAGTAGGCGCGCAGATCTTTTACGGTCGGAGGAGTAGCTGGCAGCTCGTTCGATGACACAGAGTCACTCTAGGGATCGTTTCGGCCCTACCGGATCAAACTGCTCCGCTGAGCAGCCCAGCGAGTTAGCTCAACTGATGCTTGATGGCGCCCGCTATGGTGCGCAAACCCGAATCGAGTTCGTCGGGGGAGATGACCAGTGGGGGAAGCACTTTGAGAACGGTGTCGTTGCGGCCAACGCGTTCGATGATCAAACCATCGGCAAAGCACTGCTGGGAAACCTTCTTGGCAAACGCTCCCGTTGCATCAATGGCCGTGAGATCAACGCCCCACATCATCCCAATGCCGCGGGTGGTGATGCGTGGATCAAGCGGTGAAACCAGTGCAGCCAACGTCTCAGCAATGATCCGGCCGTTGTTGGCGGTGCGATTGGCGTATCCATCTTCATCGAACACCCGGAGGGCTTCAGTGGCGGTAACGAAAGCCAACTGCGGTCCACGAAAGGTGCCGGTGTGCTCTGCGGGCTGCCAGATATCTAACTCGGGCTTCATCAAAACAAGCGACATAGGCAGGCCAAATCCGGAAATCGATTTTGACAACGTGACAATATCGGGAACGATTCCCGCTCGCTCGAAACTGAAGAACTCCCCGGTTCGTCCGCAGCCCGTTTGAATGTCGTCGATGATCAGCACAATTTCGTACTGGTCACAGATAGCTCGAAGCGCTTGCAGCCATGCGGTAGGAGCAATACAGATGCCGCCTTCGGCCTGAATGGTTTCCACGATGACCGCGGCGGGAACTTCAATGCCGGAGTGCCCGTCGGACAGGACAGAGCGAAGGTACGCGAGCGTATCAACTCCGGCCATTTCACCGAATGGGAAGGGCAGGAACGTGGTGTTGCCCAGGGGTACGCCAGCACCGGCTCGGTGTTCGCGGTTCGCAGTTGCGGCGAGACCTCCGAGGGAGTGGCCGTGGTAGCCGCCCATGAAGGAAAACACTCCGGTGCGGCCGGTGGCTTTGCGCGCAATCTTGAGAGCGGCCTCCACAGCGTTCGCGCCAGTGGGGCCGGTGAACTGCACCTTGTAGGGCAGCGATCGGGGTTGCAGGATTCGCGTCTCGAACTCAGTAAGAAACGCGGTTTTCGCGGTGGTGTGAAGGTCGAGCCCGTGGGTTAGGCCGTCGTTGGAGATGTAGTCAACGAGGGCTTGCTTGAGGCGGGGATGGTTATGCCCGTAGTTCAAGGCTCCGGCACCAGCGAAAAAGTCGAGGTAGGTGCGTCCGGCGGAATCGGTGAGCGTTGAGCCGATGGCGGATGCGAACTCGGTGGGGAAGCTGCGGCAGTAGGAACGGACGTTGGATTCACGGCGGTCATAGATACTGGGTACGCCGACTGGAGGAGTACTGACGGTGCTGCATGCAGGGTCTTTGCAGGTGTTTGCACGATCTGCTGTGTTTGCGATGTTTGCTTTGTTTCCGATGCTGCGGTGTTGCGTCTTGGGGGGAGCGATGATGTTCACGTCACCTATCACCATCTTTCTTTGTTAGAAGGGACTAGGTACCCTAGCCACTACGAAGGCACTGTAGGTACCTTTGCCTTAACTTGTGCCGAAAGGCCCACCTGTTGGACCAGCTTCGTCTACGGTTCTGCTATGAAACCTCTATCGGGAAAGCTCTTCAGAGTTCAAAAAGGCCGAATGCTCTGCGCAAGCCTTTTTCTCACGCTCGGATTCTCAAGTTTGGCTGAGTTGCGCTCCGCTCCCCGAGTTGATGCAGCCCTTTTCGGTGTGGAAGCCTTTGAGGGCACGGTTGATAAAGCGAAGGTCATCATGATCCTCGACATCTCATCGCCAAAGCTGGTCGGTTCCTACTTTTATCGTTCCAGCGGTCTGGACATCGGAGTGAGCGGAACGGCCGCCAAGCTCGATGAGATCGATCCCAATACGATCACCAACTACGAAAAAGCCTTCACGGGAACCTTTAGCGGCGTATTCAGTGCGGACAAGCAGACCTACAAGGGAACGTGGAAATCTGCAAAGGGTTCGAAGTCAACGGCGTTTGCGCTCAAGAGCATTGGATCGCCAAACCCAGGACTGGCGCAGTCGGTGAGGGTAACGAATCTCGTGAAGAAGGCCAAGTCCAAACAGGGCCCGGCGACCTATCGATTCCCCACTGTGGTTGGAACTAAACCTGATTGGATCGCCACCCGGATCAATGCTGATGTCAAGAACCGTTCGTTGGCTGACGAAACGTTGGCTCGGGTAACTGCCGATTTCGAATCGAATGGCTCTGGCATCACGGGCATCGATTACCAGGTGAACCACAACGCCAACAGTCTGCTCGATATCACCACGAGCATTGAAACTATGGGCGCTTATCCTGATCAATTCAATGAGCACCTTGTCTATGACTTGCGTTCCGGGGCCCGTGTTCACCCGGCTGACGTGTTTTCTAGCTTCAATCCAATTCGCTTGTTGATCCAAAAACAGGTGAAGGCGAGGATCGCTGCGGCCAAGGCTGATGATCCTGGCTCAGTTGAGGATCTCAATCTGATGCTGGGCGACAACCCCGGCTCGGTCAACGATGACACCCTCGAAAGCTTTACCATCACCAAGACCGGCGCAAAGACAGGTTTGACGTTTCACTACCTGTTTGGATTTGTTCACGCGGGAAAGGCCTTGGAGCCCAACGGAGACGTGTTCTTGAGTTGGGCTGAACTGAAGCCGTTCCTTCGCCCCGACGGTCTTTTAACCCCACTAGCGCAGTAAGCAAACAGAACGCCCTCCGTCGAGATCGTTGTTTCTCGCTCGACCGGGGTCTGGTGCTATGTGTGCGTGGCACAAGGTTTCGCTGTAGCACGTGGCCGTTTCGCTGAACGTGAGTGACTACCTGTAGACCTCGCTCGACCCAGTGTCCTGAGTCAGAGAAAGCTCACGTAATTCGTGGCCCTTTTTCGTCCCTGGCTGCATCTGTGCTGGGCCTGCTTCACATCCAGCGGGTC
>JAYTWN010000129.1:0-2338 GCA_043743435.1 Acidimicrobiia bacterium | reverse complement strand
TCCTCCAACGTTGCGTTAAAGACCTCCAAGGCACTCGGACGCAATCCCCGCGAAGTGGCCACTGCGCTGGCGGACTTCCTGAACCAGAACCCTCCCCGCCACGTCACCACGGTAGAAATCGCAGGACCGGGATTTCTGAACTTCCGTCTGGCCGACTCTTGGCTGCACGACGTGATCACCCAAGTACTGGCCGAAGGTACCGAGAACTATGCGCGCCTAGCACTTCCCGAGGCTCGATCGGTAGTGGTTGAATACGTGAGCGCCAACCCCACCGGGCCGCTGCATGCCGGTCACGCTCGATGGGCGGCCTACGGTGATGCGCTAAGCCGAGTGCTGGCGCGGGCCGGTTATGTCGTGCATCGGGAGTTCTACATCAACGACCGTGGCGTGCAGATGGAAAAGTTCGCCCTGTCCCTCGCTGCTTGCAAAGCAGGAACCGAGGTGCCCGAAGGCGGTTACGTCGGCCAATACATACGCGATTGGGCGCTCGAAATGCCAAGCGGTGCCGACCCACTCGCCTGGGGCTACACCAAGGCGCTCGATTACCAAAAGTCCACGCTTAAGCGCATGCACGTCGAGTACGACACCTGGTCGAGCGAAAAAGCCCTAGCCGACAGCGGTGCGGTAGAAGCCACCCTCGCCGACCTCCGGGCCAGTGGACACGTCTATGAGGCATCCGGCAACAACTCCTTTGCGCAGGGCGCCCCCGATGCTGGGTCGGAACCGGCAGGATCCACCAAGGGGACACACGTCGCCAGCGGCAAAAACACCCTTTCCGCTGACGGGGCCCAAAACGATGCTGCGGCAGCCAGCGAGGCTGCCAACCAGGGCGAAACTCCAGCGAATGTCGAGGTTCCAGCGCATCTCGAGATGGGTGATCATGATGAAGAGTCCACCCCTGAATCGGGCTCGGCTACTTGGTTACGCACCACAGCATTTGGTGACAAGAACCTGAAGCAACTCGTTGATGATCGTGATCGGGTGCTGGTCAAGGCCGATGGTTTGTACACGTACTTTATGCCCGACATTGCCTATCATCGGGACAAGTTCAAACGCGGCTCGCTACTCATCGACATTCTCGGCGCCGATCACCACGGCTACGTAGCCCGAATGACCGCAGCGGTGCAAGCCCTCGGCCATGCCCGTGAAGACCTGGAAATCCTTATCGGCCAACATTGCATTCTCCTGCGCGCCGGTGTGGAAGTGCGTCTGTCTAAGCGGACAGGTGACATGTTGGAGCTGGCCGAAATTCTTGATGAAGTCGGCCCCGATGTGGCAAAGCTCACGTTCCTCTTGCAGTCGATTGATACGAGGCAAACCGTGGATCTGGACGATCTGGTCAACAGTTCCTTAGATAACCCCGTGCACTACATTCACTATGCACACGCACGAGTTCACGGCATTGGCCGCAAGGCTGCAGAGCTAGGCATTGAACGTAAAGCCCTAGCCAACGTCGACCTTTCGGTCCTTTCCGACGTCCACGAACTCGATGTTGTGCGGATCCTTGCAGACCTGCCCGAAGTGTTGACTTTGGCGGCGCGGGAACGTGCCCCGCACAAGATCACTACGTGGGTACGTGAACTTGCTGCGTCGTTCCAAGCGTTCTACGCACACTGCCCAGTGTTGCGAAGCGACACTCCTGAAGATGTTCGCCAATCCCGCTTCTGGTTGATTGAAGCGGCTCGTATCGGTTTGGCTATTGGGCTGGATCTGCTGGGCGTAAGTGCACCAGAAACGCTTGAACAACTCGAACGGTTCGATGATGAACCAAGCGCGAGAAACGAACTTTCCCCAAATCTTTCTTCGGAACTTTCCCCAGAACTTTCCTCAAATCTTTCCGCGGAAGTGAGCAACTCGTGAGCGGTCCAATTTCTACCAAGCTTTTGCCCGTCACGACCACCTTCGATGAGGATGGGCGCGCCTACATTGGCGGCGTGTCGCTCGAGTCGTTGGCCGAACAACACGGCACACCCTTGTTTGTGTACGACGAAGACCATCTCCGTCAAAAGTGCCGTGATGCCCTCTGGGCCTTTGGTACGGGGGTTTCCTATGCGAGCAAAGCATTCAGCTGCATGGCCATGGCCAAGCTGGCCAATGAAGAAGGTATGCATATCGATGTCGCCACTTCCGGCGAAGCATTTGTAGCGTTACGCGTTGGAGTACCGGCAGAAGATTTGGTTCTCCACGGCAACAACAAATCCACCGCAGAGCTCACCTATGCGTTGGAGCGCGGAATTGGTCGGATCGTCGTCGACAGTCTTGACGAACTCGAACGACTTCGACGACTCAGCGGATTCGGATACGCCAAACCCAAGATCTTGCTTCGATTGACGCCCGG
>JAYTWN010000128.1:0-3642 GCA_043743435.1 Acidimicrobiia bacterium | reverse complement strand
TGCCATCGGGTCGAGGGGTTGGCTTTATCGATGTGCCCGGGCATGTGCGGTTCCTCAAGAACATGCTGGCCGGCGTTGGGGCCATTGATGCCTGCTTGTTTGTGGTGGCCGCCACCGAAGGTTGGAAACCCCAATCCGAGGAACATCTGCGAATTTTGGAATTGCTTGGCGTTTGCCATGGTGTGATTGCGCTTACCAAAGTGGGCTTGGTCGACGATGAATGGGCGGAACTGGCCCGGCTCGACGTAGAAGACCACGTAGCCGGAACGTTTCTTGAAGGCGCCGAAATCGTGTTGATTGATGCACTTACGAATCGCGGTGTTGATGATCTTCGCGAAGCCCTTGACCGATGCCTTGCCGCCACCCCGTTGGCCATCGATCGGGGGCGCCCTCGACTGTGGATTGACCGCTCCTTTGCGGCCAAGGGAGCGGGCACCATCGTGACGGGCACGCTATCTGGCGGCACGTTCGCCGTCGATGACATTGTTGACGTGGTCGGCCCGATCGTTGGGCACCAAAGTGCTCGTATTCGTTCGCTGCAATCTCACGGTCGATCGGAACGTTCCGTTGGCCCCGGCAATCGTGTCGCCATCAATCTCAACGGGATTTCTCATGATGAGCTGGGCCGTGGTGATGCCATCGTGCACGCCAACCGCTGGCAGCATTCCACTCGATTCGATGCGCGCTTACAAACATTGGCCTCCCTCGATCACGACGTGTCCCGCCGTGGCGCCTATGCGGTGTACATCGGTGCCGGCGAGCATCCGGTCAAACTGCGGGTTCTTGGGCCGACGACGGTTCCCCCCGGTAGCTCTGGCTTTGTGCGGCTGCATCTTCCCGTGGCGCTAACCCTGCAACCCGGGGATCGCTTTATCGTGCGGGATCACGGCCGAGAGGAGACCGTCGGCGGCGGTGAGGTACTTGATGTCAGCCCCGCGAAACCGGCTAGCAAGGCCAAACCCCAAGCTGGAGTTGAGCACATTGTTGACGAACGCAGCTGGGTAAAACTTGATCAGCTTGAGCGTCTTTCCGGTGGTGAAGCGTGGATAGGGTTAATCATTGATGGCAGTGCGGTATCTTCCAGTGCGCTGGAAACAACCCGTACCAGAGTGCTGGAGCGCATCAACACCTCAAAAGATCCGCTCGGTCTCGATCCCGCTTTGTTAACCGAGCACGAACGTTCGGTGATTCCGCTCATGCATGATGTAGGGGTACGTATCGAACAGGGTCGGGTTGTACAAGGGGAAGTTCGTGACCCACTGGGCGACCACCCGTTTGTGCGGGCACTTATCGATGCCGGATTCGCTCCTCCCGATCCGGCTGGAGTCGATCGTGCCGAGCTACGGGAGTTGGTGCGTCGCAAGCTGATCGTGGAGCAAGAGGGCCTCTACTTTGCCCCCGCAGCCATCGACGCTGCTGCACGAGTGGTGGCTCACCTCCTGGCCGAGAACCCCGAAGGCGTAACCGTGGCCCAAGTACGCGATGGTCTGGGCGTAACCCGTAAACACGCTCTCCCCCTTGCCGCCATTCTCGATGCCACCGGCGTAACCCGTCGCCGAGGGGACCTCCGTATCCCCGGCCCCCGCCTCCCCAAGCTGTAGCGAACCTAGCCGATCGTGCCGATGGAGTTTTGGACCGAGCACGGTTCAACCATCACACGTCCATTTGCGTATTTCCCACCCGTCGACCCGTAGAAGCCCATAAAGGCCACCCGGCACGAATATGTTGTAGGCATGGCTCATTTGATTGATGGAACCAAGATGCCGGCACTGCGAGCCCTGCCCGTTCGCACGGCGCTGCTGGATCGCATCCGTGAATCAGTGATCGGGGATGACCAGGTCATGGACGGTCCTTATGGGCCACACCGGATCACCTACGCCGACTACACCGCCTCAGGCCGGGCGCTTAGCTTCATTGAGGACTACATCCGTGAAGAAGTACTCCCCCGTTACGCCAACACCCATACCGAGTCATCCGGCACTGGGTTGCAAACCACCCGACTGCGCGAAGATGCCCGAACCATTATTCATAACGCCGTTGGTGGCGACGATGAGACCTGTGTGATCTTCTGCGGATCGGGCGCCACCGGCGCAGTCAACAAGCTTCTGGGCATCATGAACCTGCGCATACCTGCCAATCTGAATGACCGCTACGGCCTTTCCCAACACATCCCGCTGCGTGAGCGACCCGTGGTGTTTGTTGGCCCGTTTGAGCATCACTCCAACGAGTTGCCGTGGCGTGAATCGATCGCCGATGTTGTCACGATCCCTGAAGATGCCGACGGTCATATTGACTTAGCGGTGCTTGAAAAGGAGTTACTGAAATACGCGGATAGACCGTTGAAGATTGGCTCGTTTTCTGCTGCTTCCAACGTGACCGGCATCATCTCTAACACGTGCGACATTGCCGATTTGCTTCACCGCCATCATGCACTATCGGTTTGGGATTTCGCTGCCGCAGGGCCGTATGTGGACATAGATATGTATCCGATCTGTGCTGAACATCCTTTGGCGTACAAAGACGCCGTAGTCATAAGTCCGCATAAGTTTGTCGGCGGCCCAGGAACTCCCGGCGTCTTGGTCGTGCGACGAGAACTGTTAACGAATCGTGTTCCCGATGTAGTTGGCGGTGGCACGGTTGCCTACGTGAACCCGCTGGAACATCGCTATATCGAAGACCCAGTGCAACGCGAGGAAGGTGGCACACCGGCCATCATCGAATCCATTCGCGCCGGGCTCGTGTTTCAACTCAAAGAAGCTGTTGGTGTTGCCACCATTCGTTCCCATGAAGAATCGTATTGGCATCGCGCCGTCGACGCCTGGTCAAAAAACCCCGCCATGCAGGTACTGGGAAACACCCGTTCTGATCGGCTTTCGATTTTGTCGTTTGTAGTGAAACGCCCGGGCGGCAAGTACCTGCATCACAACTTCGTGGTGGCATTGCTCAGTGATCTCTTTGGCATCCAATCACGGGGCGGTTGTTCATGCGCGGGGCCGTATGGGCATCGTTTGCTGGGTATTGACCTGGAACGATCCCACGAATTTGAACATGAGATCACTATGGGATGCGAAGGCATCAAGCCCGGTTGGACGCGAGTGAGCTTCAACTACTTCATTTCAGAAACCGTGTTCAACTATCTCGTCGACGCGGTTGATCTTGTGGCTGAACACGGTTGGAAGCTGCTCCCCGAATACCGCTTTAATCCTGCCAACGGTCTGTGGCGCCATCACCAAGGACCCGTCGAACCACCACTTCGGTTAACGCAGCTTTCCTACGATCCCGTCAGCGGAAACCTGCAACGCCCACCGCTTGACCGTGTCCGTGCGCCCGAATCAGCCCTCGCTGGCTATCTCACCGCCGCCCGCGCCCGCCTCACCGCGCAACCTGCATGGACCCAAACCGGCATCGAACTCGCCACCCTCTCGGCCGAATTCGAAAACCTCCGCTGGTTCGACCTCCCCGACGAATCCCTCGTCTAGCGATCGATGCAGCTCACCAAAGAACTAAGAGGCCGCGCCAATAGGCAGGCTTGTTGGTTGCGGGGTTTTGCCGTCCGGCTGTCGCCGTTGCGAAAAGCATTGTGCTGTGCTTGATTGAGCGCTCGCCTATCGGCTCGCGCGCTAAGCCAGCGCTCCGTAGAGG
>JAYTWN010000127.1:0-3374 GCA_043743435.1 Acidimicrobiia bacterium | reverse complement strand
CCGAAGTCCTGTTGGGTTATGACCGCGCCATGGTGGCCAACGGAGGGTTGTGGTGGGAGCTACCCGTGGCCCTGGTGGCTTGCGCTGTTGCTTTAGTGTTGAGCTGGTTACTGACACCGGTTGGACGTAGATCGTACGTGTGCCTCTTTCTTTTGGCGGCGTCTTGGTTGTTCACCAAACAGAGCTTCATTCGACACGACAACGGCCACGTGGTGCGCATCTTTGTACTTTTGTCGTTCTGTTTGCTTCTGCTGCTGGGTGCTCGCCGGCGATGGGCAACGGCCTCAACGGGCCTGCTAGAGCTTGGTGCTTCTGATCGATACGCCCAACGAATTTGGTCCGTAACGGCCGTGACGGTGGTTGGGTGCCTCACCATGGTGCTGCACCTCACCACCTACGGACGGCTGCGCACGGCTGTGCCTGACACGGCGATGATTCCCCGGGCTGTCGGTTGGCTCACGAACGCAAACCAAATTGAGATCAACCATGCGGTTCTGCAGCAGGACCTCGACATCGGGAGTGAACTTCGCCGCGAACTCCTGAAAGGTTCGGTACATATCGAGCCCTCGGAAACGTCGGTCGTACTCGGAATCCCTGAGTTGAAGTGGAACCCGCTTCCCGTTCCGCAGTCCTACAGCGCCTACACGCCTTGGCTCGATGGAAAGAACGCTGCGGCTCTTGGGTCCGCTGGCGGTCCAGAACAGGTGCTTTACGAGGCCTCGTCAGTTGATGGACGCGTAGGCCGGTTTGAATCTCCTGCGGCCATGGTGAGCCTGCTCTGTCACTACCGAGTGACCTACATCGACAAACGTTGGACCCTGTTCCGTCGCAACGTTGCCCCTGGGGTCAGCGTAAGTGCAACCTCGACATCTGCTTCCACTTCGACATCCAGTTCCAGTTCCACATCCACTTCCACATCGACTTCGACGAGGAGAGCGGCGCCGTTCAATGCTTGTGCCGGGCCAAGTTTCGAGCTGAAATCGTTAATCGGTACGTTTGGCCAACGGGTTGATCTGGATATTGAAGGGCTCGATGACTACCTGATCGTTGGCCGGTTTGATGGTTTCGAAGTGACCAACCAAACCCGGCTGCAGGAACTGGCGACCCGCCCCGCGCAGTTCTGGTTTCGTATCGGGGACCGTAGCACCGGGACTCCTGGCCGCTTCGTCCCCGCTACCGCGGGTGCCCCCCACATTCTTTCGGTGCCCACGTGTTTGCGTCGCAAGCTCGGAACGTTTGATTCTGGGCTGTTCACCAATTTCGCCGTCTTTGATGCGCCACCCAAGTCGAAGCGAGCCACCTCCAAGGATCGAGCCAAGTACCGAGTTCGCCTTGAAGCACTCCCGTTTTCGTGCCCCGTCGACTAAGGCCTCATCGGAAGTCATAGAAGGTCACCGCATAGTGTTTCCCTCTTTTTTGGGCGCCGCGGCTGGGCGCAGAAACAAATCATTCCGTACTGAGTTTCGCCAACTCGCACGACCCGGGTTCTTGCGATAGAGAAGGACATGACTATTCGTCGTCTCTTTGTGGCTAATCGCGGTGAAATCGCCGTTCGTATTGCTCGTACGGCAACCGAAATGGGGATTGAAACCGTCGGTGTTTTTGCTGCCGACGACACCGGCTCGGGGCATGTGCAAGCCCTGGATACGGCGTTGCCCCTGCCAGGAACCGGACCAAGTGCCTATCTCGATGCTAAAGCTCTAGTAGCTCTCGCCGTGGCACATCAGTGCGATGCTGTGCATCCGGGGTACGGCTTTCTTAGCGAACAAGCGGAGTTCGCGCAGCGTTGTCTCGAAGCTGGCTTGGTGTTTGTGGGGCCTTCGGTGGTTGCCCTCACTGCGTTTGGCGATAAGGCCCAAGCCCGCAAACTAGCCAGCGATTGCGGCGTTGCGCTGCTGTCGGGAACCGGTGTTCTGCCCTCAGGAGCATCTGGACCGGACAGTGATCAGCGTGCCTCACAGTTCTTTGTAGGCTTAGGTAACGGTGCCCAAGCCATGGTGAAAGCCGTAGCCGGAGGCGGTGGTCGCGGCATGCGTGTGGTCAGCCACATCGGTGAACTTCTTTCCGCACTGGTTCGGTGTCGCTCAGAAGCTCAAACGGCCTTTGGTGACGACAACCTGTACGTGGAGCGCTACTTGCCTGGGGCTCGGCACATCGAGGTGCAAATCATCGGCGATGGAACCGGTGCAGTAGCCACGCTTGGCACTCGTGAATGCAGTGTGCAACGACGCCACCAAAAAATCCTTGAACTCGCCCCGGCTCCAACACTCACCAGTGCACTTACTACTTTGCTCCTCGACGCAGCGATCGCTTTGGGTTCCGCAGTTTCCTATCAAGGCGTCGGTACGATGGAATTTCTGGTCGACGCCGCCACCGACGAGTTTTTCTTCATGGAAGGCAACGCTCGGCTGCAGGTTGAACACACCATTACCGAAATGATCTTTGGCGTTGATCTCGTCGCCCTATCCCTTGACATCGCCAATGGTGCTTCGCTGGCATCGCTTGAATTGCCTACGATCCCTGTTGGTTGTGCGGTGCAAGCTCGGGTAAATCTCGAACACCTCGATGTCGACGGAGTCCTACGCCCCAGTAGCGGAACCCTTTCTCGTTTTGATTTGCCGAACGGCCCGGGCATTCGCATTGATACGCACGCATATTGTGGGTACACCACCCCGCAAAGCTACGACTCGCTGCTGGCAAAGATCATTGTGCATACAAAATCACCCGACATGTCGACGGCCATGGCCAAGATGGGTCGAGCGCTCTGTGCAGTGGTAACCAATGGCGTGCTAACCAATGTCGGCCTTTTGCAAGCTTTGGTGCAGCGGAGCGAAGTGGCCGAAGGAACAGCAACCACTCAGTTCCTCGATACCAACATCGTTCAGCTCGCCGCGTTGGCGCAGTCGCTGGAATCGGTCAGTTCGATCAGCTCAGGCTTGTCATTTTCGCCAGGAGTATCGATGCCGTCGATTGGGTCCAACCGGGCTGGAGTAGTTGTCGACCGAGTGGACCCCCTTGCCGTACTTGATCTGGGTCGTGCCGTTCTCTCCGCCCAGAAATCGAAGGTAACGCAAAGCGACCTGCCTGAGGGTTGGGTTCGGGTGAGTTCTCCGCTGCAAGGAACGGTGCTTGAACTAGCGGTGAACATCGGCCAAGCGGTAACTGCGGGATCACTACTTTCGGTACTCGAATCCATGAAGATGGAACATGAAGTACGCGCACTTAGCGATGGGATCGTGCGATCGATCAGCGTGCAGGTGGGCGAGGCCTTGGCCAGCGGCGCCGAGATCGTGCAATTGGAAACTACCGAATCGTTGCAAACCGTCCATGTGGAACTCGAACAACGCGACTTGAGTGTGATCCGTCCGGACCTG
>JAYTWN010000126.1:0-10562 GCA_043743435.1 Acidimicrobiia bacterium | reverse complement strand
TCATTGGTATGGCACTGGCCTTTGACTTTGTGAACGGTTTCCACGATGCAGCCAACTCAATCGCTACCATCGTCGCTACTCGTGTGCTCAGCCCCTTCAAGGCAGTCTTGTGGGCAGCGAGTTTCAACTTCATCGCTTTCGCCATTCTGCCTTTGAAGGTGGCCGACGAAATCGCCAAAGTTGTCTCCAAAGATGTGGCATCTATTGGCGTGGTGTTTGCTGGTTTGTTGGGCGCGATCTTTTGGAACGTCCTCACGGCTTGGCTTGGTCTTCCATCATCGTCAAGCCATGCGCTCGTCGGTGGGTTGGCTGGTGCGGCGATCGCCAAAGGCGGCTGGCATGCGGTGAAAACCGAAACGCTGCGAAAGATCGCGCCGTTTATTGTGTATTCGCCGATGATCGGCGTGACGCTGGGTTTCTTGATCCTCGTGGTGGTGATGTGGATTGTGCATAAAAATCGCAATCCCAAGGCTACGAACAAGGTGTTTCGTAAGTTGCAGTTACTTTCGGCCGCCGCTTTTAGCCTTGGTCACGGTGCCAACGATGCGCAGAAAACCATGGGCGTAATTATCACGCTGTTGGTGGCGACGAACCGAATGGGTGAGGGTACCGAAGCTCCATTGTGGGTGGTGCTTTCCTGTCACTCCGCGATTGCTATGGGCACCATGTTCGGCGGTTGGAAAATCGTAAAGACCATGGGGAACAAATTGACCCGGCTCGATCCCATGAGTGGAGTTTGTGCAGAGCTAGCTGCTGCGGGCACGCTGTTCTTCGCCTCAGCCAACGGTATTCCCGTTTCGACTACGCACACCATTACGGGTGCCATCGTCGGCGTTGGCTCGGCTAAACGTTTCAGTGCAGTGCGTTGGGGCGTTGCCCGGAGGGTACTCATAGCCTGGGTGCTTACAATCCCTGGCGCTGCAGGTGTTGCTGCCCTAACGTACGGCGCAGTAGCGCTTTTCACCTAGTGTCCTGTGCCAGAGAAAGTATGAATATCTCCGGGCCCTTTTCGTCCGTGGCTGGGTCTGCGCAGGTCCTGCTTCGCAGACCTGCGGTTCCTTCGTCGTTCTGGTTGGACAAGGCAGGCAGTGCCTCCTGCGTCATTGCCAGGACCAAAAATTGCTCCAGACATATTCTCACTACTTCCGGCACAGGACACTAGATCGGTAGATGCTCCACATGTTCAAAGACTTTGACCGGCGAGCCGGATTTTTCTTCATCTCGGCCTTCGCTTGTTTACTGCTGATTCCCGTCGCGCTTCCGAAACTCCGTTTTGTAGGTGTCACCCTGGTAATCGTTCAGTCAATTGTTGGCACACTTTCGTTGCTCGATCACCGAAGCCGCGAGAAGTCCAACAAGCGCTGAGGCAGACAATCGCGTCACCGAACACCGGGAAAACACTCGAAAAAACACAAAACCGCACTACTCCGCGGGCGTGCATTTGTGATTTTTTGTCGAGTCCCGCGATGCTGAGAGGCACAGCTTTCAGTCAGGAAGTTTGTAACCCTGGATGGTGTGGGGCGGCGACACCGAAAGCGAGAATCCGATCCGAAACTCTCGCACTTCGTTCGTAACCACGAGGGTTGCATCGGCATCAGTTTCCGCCTCACATCGCATGAACCGCAACACCCCACTTGCCGCAAAGAACTTCACCGCTTTATCAATACGAGTGTTCAGCGGCTCATCGAGCAGTACGTTGTCGGCAAAGAGTTCGAAGGCTTTTTGTCCCGCCGGCACCTGATTTGAAGTCTGCCCTGATCCTGATCCCGGCGTCTGCCCTGACTGCCCTGAACCTGACCCGGCCAAGGGTTGCAGGAGCTCAAACAGTTTCTGTGCTGCTGTGGTCAAGGGCTGAGGCACTTGCTTGGCAACGGGTCCGGCAAGACCGTGTGTACGCATACTTTGGAGTACTCGGCGGGTGAGTTGAATCATCGGCGCATACGTGGTGTTCGCCAATGCAATCACCCCGATTCGCGAACCGGCGAGGGTTGGCGAATGCAACGCCGCTCCAGGTTCCGAACCGGTGATCCAGCGCATGTTTGAACCGTACCCGGGAACTCCGCCGGAGTGGCCGCAAAGGTGACCGAGGTCGGCGTCGAAATCGGTAAACATGCCCATGCCGTAGCCTCCAAAGTACGGCCACGAGGAGCCGTCATTAGCCACGATGGTTTGAGGCAGCTCGATCGTCTGCACGCTTTGCATCTCCCGTCGTGAGGCTCTGCTTAGGGGAGCATTATCAGCACCATCGCGGGCTGGGTAGGCATCGGTAAAGAAGCTCACCCATTTCGCAAGGTCATGCACAGTTGACCACAATCCACCCATTGGGGCCATCACCCCGTCACCAGGCGCAGACTCTGGCGTAACACCATCTGTGCGCATACCAAGAGCCACTGCTAGATCTCGAGGCGCATCCGCGACGTTCCAAAACGTTTCGGACATACCCAACGGTTTCAAGAACTGTGAACTGATCAAATCCTGCACGGTCACGCCGGTGATGTTGCGAACCACCCGGCCCAGCACCGCATAACCCAAATTGGAATACTGTCGAGCTCCGCCCGTGGCACGCGCAAACGTGGGGCCACCGGCAATGGCTGCATCAAGGTCGTCGTCGGTCATATCCAGATGCCGATCAGCCCACGGATCATCTGTGGACATACCAGATGACATGGTGAGTACATGACGAATCGTGATTGTGGCCGCATCAGCAGTGGGTCCACGCAGCGAGGCGAACTCCGGCGCATGCAACGCAACGGCATCGTCGAGACGCAGCAACGATGCATCACGAAGGGACAAAACCGCTGCCGCCGTAAAACTCTTCGTCATCGAAGCAATGCGAAACAGCGTGTGCTCATCAGCCCCGTTCCCGTAGGTGGCGATCAACTGACCATCAACTACCACCCCAGCAGCCACAGCCGGGATCCTTCCAAGAGTTTGAAAACTCGAACTGATTGCTTTGAGGTGGTCAGCAACTTTGGCAACATCGTCATCGGTAAAATGCACACCCAAGTATGACCGCTCTAGCACTGCCTTTGGCTTTGCCTCTCGCACTTCCTTGGGCTCTTGCTTTGGCTGTGCCGATCAGAACAGGGCCGAAACGTTGCTAGCTAACGAGCGGTCACAACGACGTCATCGAAACGCGCTGTCGCCGCATTGCTAGACACCCCGAACCGGCCGCTCGCAAACGCCGAATCGATCGCTGTCACAACAACGGATCCGTTGACTGAGAGGCGCAGCGTTGTACCAACTGCTTCGGCCAGCAATATGACATCGGTATTGAGCGGAAGTGTGGTGACGGCGCTCGATGCCAACGTGGTGAGCGTTCCACCCTGGTTGCGCATGATGTCCCACCGAGATGTGTTGCGATTCCAGCTCAGCCGGTAATAGTTACTCGTGTTGGTGTAGCGAAGGAACAATCCGTCTCCACCGTTGGAGCGACTTCTTGCAGTCACTTTTGCCAGGGCCTCAACGCTGTAGTTCGTCCAGGTAGTAGATCCAGCCACACTCAACGAAAGCCCGTTAGTCGGAGACACTCCTTGGTAACGAGCCGTTCCGTCGTTCACGATTGACCACGTTCCAGCAACGGGAGTCCAGTTCCCAGCGCCACCAGAGAAGTCATCGGAGAACAGGGTGACAGCAGCAGGAACTGTGGTCGTCGTTGTTGCAGGGATCGTGGTCGTGGTCGTGGTCGGAACCGTCGTGGTGGTCACGGGAACCGTCGTCGTGGTGACGGGAACCGTCGTCGTGGTCGTGGTAGCGGGAACGGTCGTAGTTGTGACGGGAACCGTCGAAGTTGTCGTAGTGACGGGAACCGTCGTTGTGGTAGTAACCGGAGCGGTTACATCGAGGAACGCTGCAGTAAAGGGACCGGTAAATCCAGCGGCGTTGGTCCCCCGAACATAAACCAAGTGACGGCCAACACTTAAGCCAGCGGTAGGGATTGATCCAGTCACTGCTTCAGACGAAGAGGAGAACGTCCCGTCGGTTGCGCTTAAGGCCGATGCGGTTCCTCCGGCCCACGGCGGTGTGTCGATGAAATACTCGGCGTTCGTAACGGTTTGCACTGCAGGGCGACCGACACTTCCCGCAGCGTTTCCATAGAGCCCATCATTGACCGTGGCCGTAAGCGTGGCCACGCCACCTTGGGCAACCGTTGCCGCAACTGGGGTCACCGTTGACGGCCCGCGTGGAGCAACATAGGGCTGCCGGGCAGTTTTCGCTGCATACAGAAAAGCGTCCTTGTTGATTGGCCAGAACGTGGAGTCAACACAGCTATAGGCGGGGGTAAAGCCCGAGCATGTTCCCGATGTTGGGCCAACTTCGAAGGTAAAAGAAGCCGGGCCGAGTTGGTGATACACGTAATCGTCGGAGGTCCCAGTGGTGCCGTACAAAATCTCCGGACCGGTACCCGTGATGTAGCCGTTATAACCACTGAACCGGAAGGCCAGGGCGCGTAGTTGCGCATCATTGGCCGAGGTTCCACCGGCGCCCGGAGGAAGAAGGACAAAGTTTGAAGAACTATGTACCGATAAGAATGTGCCAGTTGCCGTTATGGGAACAGGGTCTGTGGGGATTGCGTGTTGATCGGGCCAAAGATTTGCCCACAGGTTTTGCAAAGCTTGTTGTTCCGGTTCCGATGCCGCAGAAACTCCCTTATAGGTTTGGCTGCAAGCAACGGCACTCGTGCCGATACCGCCCCATTGAAAATTGGCGTTTCGATTGAGGTCTACACCGGCCTGATCTGATGCTGTTGGAGGGTTTGCACACGTGCCGACGGTATTGTTTGCGTTTTTGCGTTGCAGGTACGGTGAGGTGCCGCCCAATTCAACAATTTCTCGTCCATCAGGATTGGCGATTGGGATCACCCATACTTCGGTCGTGTCAAGCACGGCTGTGATGTCGGGATCAACGCCGTAGCCAGCCGTCAGCATATCGATGTAGCGGTAGGCCAACTCTGCGGGGGTGAGTTCTCGTGCATGTATTGAGGCCATAACAAGCGAACGTGGTTTTGTGGAATTCGGGTTGAGTTGACAATCACCAGGTTGCAATTTGGTAATGCAAATCACTCGTAGATCGTTACCAACTTGACCGTTGGCTTTTTTCCATGAGTCTCCATAGTCATATCCCACCGTTAGAGCGGGGTAGGAGCTGAGCACAGTATCTAGGTGTACATATTGTTCCTGTTTTGTGCGGTAGCCACCAAAGAAGGTGGAGGCGGCGGTAGCAGCGCTTGGACCTGCGGTTTTCGCACTCGGGGCCGGCGCACTCGCTACGAGGACTTCGGCCAAACGGATTGAGTAACCATCTATCTGGATTTTGGCGATCGTGGCGTCATCGGCGATTACTTGGACTTCGTTACCTTGACGGGTTTCCAGTACGTCATAGCCTGCTACCAGCGCATTGAGCTGCGCTGTAGTAGCGAACCCAACCCAGTAAATCGCTAGGCCGTTGGAGGTAGGAACCGCAGGGTTCACAACCGTCGTTGTAGAAGTTGTGGTGGTCGGAGTGGTTTTGCTCATCAGTCCAGGCGCAAGCGCCCGACCCACTGACTCAGATTGGGCCCGAACCGGCGAAGCGCCCATGGCTACGAGGGCTCCAACTCCCAGAATCGACGCGGCGGACACCCATGCAAAGGAACGATTTTTCACTGCCACCCTCTCAAGCCAAGACCGAGACGTCGATCTGGGAGCTGATCCTAGACACATCCGGGAGCGTACGCACACGCGATGAGGATTCCTCCTTCTGGGTGTGGGAAACCGCCCGGGCATTCCCCGCAGGCTCTGCAAACTGCTGCGCCTCATCCGGATGTCGCCATGCGATTCACCACCGGAGCAGCGAGGGTGGAACGGGAATTTTCGAGTCCGGTCAATTTACCGGTGAATGAGCCTCAAATCGACCGCACTCGACGACCTGCCCGACCTGCCTGACCTGCCCGACCCGACCCTCGGAGGCTAAGTCGCTAACCGGGCATGAACCGCCTCACCCACCAACGAAGCCCTTTGGAGTCCGGTCAATTTACCTGTCAGTGAGCCGCAAATCGACCGCACTCGACGACTTGCCCGACCCGACCTTCGAAGGCTAAGTCGCTAACCGGGCATGGACCGCCAACAAAACGACGAAGGCCCCACCGTTGCTGGCAGGGCCTTCGATCAACAATCAAACGTTCAAACTCCTAGAGCCCTCAGCTCGCGCTGCGGCTCCGCCAAACGAGAACCAGAAAAGCTATTCGGCACCCAGCGCACGGAGTGCGTCGGCACGGCGGGCTTCGGCGGCAGCTTCAGCTTCGGCGGCCAACACGGCAGGATCAAACGAAGGGGCTGCTTCAACACCGGCATTGATGCCAGCGAGCCAAGCTGCGAGGTCCCCGGGGGATTCGCCAGCACCGGTTGGGAGCAACGGCTGCACGCCGACAACGTTGACGTTGACTGCACGGTAACGCTCCATGCCCGTTCCCGAAGGAATGAGCTTGCCAATGATGATGTTCTCCTTGAGACCCTGCAGGGAATCGGAACGGCCCTCGATACCAGCCTCGGTAAGTACCCGAGTGGTTTCCTGGAACGATGCAGCCGACAGCCACGAATCGGTCGCCAGCGAAGCCTTGGTGATACCCATCAACTCAGGACGAGCCTCAGCAGGAATCTTGCCCTCGTCACGCAACAAGCGGTTGGCAATACCGAAGTACCGAGCCTCAACTTTCTCACCGGGCAAGAACGCCGACTGGCCGGATTCCTGCACAGCAACACGCTTGAGCATCTGACGAACGATTAACTCGATGTGCTTATCGTGGATCGACACACCCTGGTCGCGGTATACCTTCTGGACCTCTGCAACAAGGTAGGTCTGGCAATCGCGGATGCCCTTGATCTCCAGAATTTCCTTGGGATCGAGTGGGCCTTCGTTGAGTGGATCGCCGGCCTTGACTTCGCCGCCTTCAACCACATTGGGATGCAGCTTTGCGTTGATACCTACGGTGTAGGAGATCTCGGCACCGTCGTCACCAATCACGATGATTTCGCGGGTCTTGGTGTCTTCGTCGCCCATCCGGACGGTTCCGGAATTGGCCACAAGTACAGCCTTGCCCTTTGGCGTACGAGCTTCGAAGAGCTCAACTACACGAGGCAAACCTGCGGTGATGTCTGACGATTCGCCCTTACCGGCAGCAACACCACCGGTGTGGAACGTACGCATGGTGAGCTGCGTGCCAGGCTCGCCAATGGACTGGGCAGCAATTACGCCAACCGATTCGCCCATTTCGATGTGGTAACCGGTAGCCAAGGAGCGGCCATAGCAGTTGGAACAAACACCGAATTCGGCATCGCAGGCCAACACGGAACGAACACGCACACGGGTTACGGATTCGTCGTCGCGGATGGCTTCCATGGTGTCTTGACCAATGGTTACGTTGCGCTCGATAACGGTGCCGTTACCCATGGTTACGGGCTCAGCCAGGAGACGACCCAACAGGTTCGTTTCCAAGTAGCCACGCTGCGTTGCGGTATCCGGGCCTACATATTCGAGCCAACGGCCACGGGTGGAACCGCAATCGTCTTCACGAATAATGAGTTCCTGGGCCACGTCGTGGAGACGACGGGTGAGGTAACCGGAGTCGGCGGTACGCAGTGCGGTGTCGGCAAGGCCTTTACGTGCACCGTGGGTTGAAATGAAGTACTCAAGAACCGAGAGGCCTTCACGGAAGTTACTCTTGATCGGGCGGGGAATGATGTCGCCCTTCGGGTTCGCTACAAGACCGCGCATGCCGGCGATTTGGCGAACCTGGAGTGCGTTACCACGAGCACCCGAACCAACCATCATGTTGATGGGGTTCATGGGCTCTGCATCGAGAACGTCTTGCATGGCCTTCTGGATTTCGGCGGTGGCGTCGGTCCAGATTTCCACTTCTTTTTGACGGCGTTCGTCGTCGGTGATGATGCCGCGCTTGAACTGCGCTTCGATTTTTTCAGCTTCCTTTTCATGACGCTCAAGGATTTCGGCCTTGGCGGCAGGAGTGCGGACGTCGTCAATCGAGATCGACAGGCCTGATTGGGAGGCGTAACGGAAGCCTAAGTTTTTCAGGTTGTCGAGCGAGTTGGCCACAATGGCCTTGGGGTAGCTGATGGCCAGATCGTCCACGATGTTGGTGATTTCACGCTTCTTCACCAAGGTATTGATGAAGCGGAAACCACGTGGGAGTGCCGTGTTGAAAATGAGGCGGCCCGGTGTAGTTTCCACGATTGCGTCTTCGCCGTCGACGGGGGCACCCAAGGTGCAGTCATTGGTGCGCATAACAATCTTGGAATGCAGGTGAAGTTCTGCGTTGTCGAAGGCCCGCTCAACTTCCCACATGTGACGGAACGTGCGGCCTTCGCCGACCATGCCATCGCGCTGCAGGGTGAGGTAGTAGGCACCAATGATCATGTCCTGTGAAGGAACAGCAATTGGGCGACCGTGGGCTGGCGACAAAATGTTGTTGGTCGACAGCATGAGGATGCGGGCTTCGGCTTGCGCTTCGGCAGAAAGTGGAAGGTGGACGGCCATTTGGTCACCGTCGAAGTCGGCGTTGAATGCCGTACAAACGAGTGGGTGCAACTGGATGGCTTTGCCTTCAACAAGCACTGGCTCGAAGGCCTGGATGCCCAAGCGGTGAAGCGTTGGTGCACGGTTCAACATGACCGGGTGTTCCTTGATGACTTCTTCAAGGACGTCCCAAACCTGCGCCCGGCGACGTTCCACCATGCGCTTGGCCGACTTGATGTTCTGTGCCAGTTCCTGATCAACCAAACGCTTCATGACGAAAGGCTTGAACAGTTCAAGGGCCATCAACTTCGGCAAGCCACACTGGTGCAAATTCAGTGTTGGCCCAACGACGATTACCGAACGGCCCGAGTAGTCAACGCGCTTCCCAAGAAGGTTCTGGGGGAAACGACCCTGCTTGCCCTTCAACATGTCAGAAAGCGACTTGAGCGGACGATTACCAGGGCCGGTTACGGGGCGTCCACGACGACCGTTGTCGAACAGAGCATCGACGGATTCCTGCAACATACGCTTTTCGTTGTTCACGATGATCTCGGGAGCACCGAGGTCAAGGAGACGCTTGAGGCGGTTGTTACGGTTGATCACGCGGCGGTACAGGTCGTTGAGGTCCGACGTGGCAAAACGTCCACCGTCGAGCTGCACCATGGGGCGAAGGTCTGGCGGGATAACCGGTACGGCACCAAGGATCATGGCCCGTGGGTCATTCATGCGCTTGCCGTTTTCGTCGCGCTTGTTGAATGCGGCCACGATCTTGAGGCGCTTGATGGCCTTCTGCTTACGCTGCACACTCAATGGGCGCTTACCTTCGGCCGGAACGGCTTCGATAAGTGCACGGAGCTTTACCTCTTCAACGTCGAAATCCAGTTCGCCGATGAGCTGCTGAATGGCTTCTGCGCCCATTCCGCCACGGAAGTAATCGTTGTAACGGTCCTTCAGCTCACGCCAAAGCATTTCGTCTTCGATGATCTTGCGGGAGTGCAGGTTCTTGAACTCATCGAATGCGCGCTTAACAAGCTCGTATTCGGCGTTGCCGCGATCGCGGATACCGGCGATTTCTTTATCGGCCAAACGCTTTTTGGCGTTGATTTCAGAATCCTTGGCACCATCTTTTTCGAGGGTTTCAAGGTCGGTTTCGAGCTGCTTGAACCGGCGATCCAAGTTGAGGTCGCGGTCCTTCTCGATGAGGGCCAGCTCTTCGTAGAGTTCGGCTTCGAGGTTAGGCAGATCCGCCTGGCGGCGTTCTGGGTCAACGAAGGTAACCAGGTTGGCGGCGAAGTAAATGACCTTTTCGAGCTGCTTAGCCTTGAGTTCTTCTTTGGCTTCGGTACCCATGAGCAGGTACGCCAACCATGAGCGGGTACCACGGAGGTACCAGATGTGCACTACGGGGGCGGCAAGCTCCACGTGGCCCATGCGCTCACGACGAACCTTGGAGCGGGTGACTTCTACGCCACAACGCTCACACACGATGCCGCGGAAGCGGACGCGCTTGTACTTTCCGCAGTAGCACTCCCAGTCCTTTTGGGGACCGAAAATCTTTTCGCAGAAGAGACCGTCCTTCTCCGGGCGGAGGGTTCGGTAGTTGATGGTCTCAGGCTTTTTTACTTCACCATGAGACCAGCTACGGATTGAATCGGCTGTTGCGAGACCGATAGTGATGCGGTCGAAGTCGTTCACATCAAGCATTGCTATGCACACCTATTTTCGGGACCTGAAAGGCGGGAGAGAGATTTTGCAACCGGCGAGGTTTGCCTTCAAATCTTTCACGAGGAGAGAATTGAAGGGCCTTGGTTGCTGCGCTGTGTGAGGGCGGCTCGCCTAGCAGATTGCTCTGAGACGAACCGCCAACACCAAAGGGATTACGGAAAGAAACTGTTAGGCGTGTTTGCGTCGGTAATTGCGCAGCATTTTCGCTCTGATTTCCGCAGTTGATCTGGGGACTTCGAAAGAAACACTGCACAAAGACTCGTGCTCACTGCCTAAAACGCTCGTTCTGCAGCGCGTCGGGCGTCTTCTTCGTCGGAGCCACGCTC
>JAYTWN010000125.1:0-2727 GCA_043743435.1 Acidimicrobiia bacterium | reverse complement strand
TTCTACCAGCCGATTCTCGACACGGATTCCGCAGTTGTTCGCTCGGTTGAAGCGCTCGTTCGTTGGAACCACCCTGAACGTGGGCTGATCTCTCCTGTGTTGTTCATCCCCATCGCAGAAGAAACCGGTCAAATCAATTTGATCGGTCGTTGGGTGCTCAATGAAGCATGCCGACAAGTTCGCCAGTGGCAGGTAAAGATTCCGCACTGCCGTGAGCTACGAGCGAGCGTGAATCTTTCTGCCCGCCAACTTCACGATCCCGAGCTTCTGAAACACGTTACTGAGGCGTTGCGAACTTCGGGTCTCGCACCCGAATATCTCACGCTCGAGGTCACCGAATCACTGTTGGTAGCCGACACAAATAGTACGCGTACACTGCAACAGCTGACAGCGTTGAAAGTAAAAATTGCCATTGACGATTTTGGCACAGGCTACTCATCGTTGAGCTACCTGCACACGTTTCCGGTTGACACCATCAAAATCGATCAGTCCTTCGTGCAGAAACTTGATGAGTCCCCAACATCGCACGCGTTGGTTCGCACCGTGATCGATCTAGCTCGTGCCGTAGGTGGTATCACCGTGGCTGAAGGCGTGGAAACGCAGCGACAACTCGACATCTTGTCGGAGATGCATTGTGACCTGGTGCAGGGATATCTCTTCGCAAAGCCAGTGCCGGCGCAAGAGTTTGCTGAGTTGCTCACACGAAGAAACCGCAAAGAACAAGCGCTTCCCCTCCCGGTAAAAAACTGGCAGACGAAGAATTTGCAGCGAGACGGCTTAGAGGTCGAAGTGCTCCAAGGGTTTCGCCAAGTGGAGCGCATCCTGCCTACGTTGGAGTCCTTCCATGCCAGAACCAAAGCACCGGTAAGTGCGCGGTGGCCGTGGTTGTCGTCATGGTTCAAGCTCCATCCTGAAGCCGAACTGGTGTGTTTTTCAGTGTCTTCGAGCTCGAATGAGATGCAAGCTGCAGCCCTTTTGGGGAAGTGTCGCGACGGTGGTCGAGTCCGTCTGTTCTCGATCAATAATCAGATGGCCAACGTGGCCAGTGTGTTTTCCATCAACGCCCGCGCGGCGGATGTTTTGGCTAGGGCTATCGCCGATTTTGCCCGTTCTTCTTCGGAAGATTGGACGCTTGATCTCCACCAGATAGCCGGGATCAATGAGGTTGCCGATGCCCTTGGGAAGTACCTGCCTTCTGCCAGCCAAGAGATCCAACTCAGTGTTCCCCAAGTACTGCTCACACAGGGGGTCACCCTTGAAAATTTGTTGAGCAAGAATATGCGCAAGGCATTGCGTCGAGTGCACACTCGTCTCGTGAATCAATCGGTTGCCTGGCAGGTGGACTTTCATCGCGGTTCAGACAAAATCATGGCGCTGCTGCCGGAAATTGAAGAGATTCATATCGGTCGCGATCACGCGCAACGAAATGTGTCAGACCTCGACGATGTTTTGGAGCGCAGATTCTGGCAAGAGACCATTGTTACTCATACGTATACAGATGAATTGGAGGTGGCGACGCTTACCATTAACGATGCTATTGCCGCTTACGTAATTTCCCTGGTTGACGGAGACACCTATCGTGTTCTTGACGGTCGAATGAACGGACTGTTCGCCGAGTTCTCACCAGGCCGAATTCTTGAAACGGCAACGTTGGAGCGAGTCATTAAGGACCCGAGTTTCGTCAAGTTTGACTGGATGACCGGTGTCGCCCCCGACACCATTTTGGCCGCCAACTTTTGGCAAGCACGCCAAACTCTCCGGGCTTCGTCGCTCAATGTCGAGCTTCACGATCTCCTAAATTCGTCAATACCCACGACAGCGAGCTCGAGCACGGTTCTCAAAGGGGCTTAGGTCTCGAACCAATCGAAGGGCTCTCGAGCCGAGTCTTCTATGGAACTTCCCCTTCTTCTCGCACTTGCTTCGGCCCTTACCTGGGGTGCTGGCGATTTTTTTGGCGGCTTAGCTACGCGACAAGCCAAAGCCCTTGGCACAACGTTGATCTCGCAGTTTGTCGGCCTTGTCGGACTGATCGTCGCCTGTATTCTTGGTGCTGGGGGGTCGTTCGTGTTGAGCGATTTGGGCTGGGGAACTGCAGCTGGATTGTGTGCAGTATCGGGCTTGGGGATGTTTTACGAGTCGATGGGCCGTGGCCCCTTTGGACCGGTCGCTTCGATCACATCAGTGACGTCGGGGGCGGTCCCGATCATTGCGGGCTTAGCCCTGGGGGAGCGCCCTTCAACGCTCCTGCTCGGCGGCGTTGGTGTCGCGGTTGTAGCGATCTGGCTGATTGCTGGCGAGAAGCGCAAGGCAGATGAACCTGATGGTTCGCCCGTTGCCAACGTTTTTGCCCTCGGTGCTGGCGTGATGTTCGGTTTCTACTTTGTGTTCTTGTCGCGAGCGGGAAGTACCTCGGGCCTGTGGCCTTTAGTGGCGGGTCGTTCGGCTGCGACCTTGGCGCTTGGAACGACCATCCTGGTGCTGCGCAAGACGAAGTCAAGGTCTGATTGGGTGCCGAAGCGCCAAGCCTTGCGGCTGTCAGCTTGTGCAGGCCTGCTCGATGCCAGTGCGAACGCGTTGTACTTTTACGCGAGCCGTAATGGTTTGCTGTCCGTAGTTGCGGTCCTTGCCTCGCTCTATCCGGTGAGCACCATTGTTTTAGCCCGTGTGGTGCTGAGAGAGAAGCTGAACCATCGCCGTCTTGTGGGCATGGTGGTTGGTCTCTTCGCG
>JAYTWN010000124.1:0-8673 GCA_043743435.1 Acidimicrobiia bacterium | reverse complement strand
GCTGGCGAAAGTGCCAGCAACCCGGCCGATCCTGCCGCACCCACCATCGCTACCACCACCATTGCTCCACCGTCACCCGAAGTACTCCAAGAACGTCGTCGACTGGCCAACATCGAGGTGGGCCGGCTCGGACTGATCGCGGTCACCAACAACGGAACACTGGTTGCCGTGGACACCTGGAAGGGCACCCTCGGCACCATCAGCGAAGGAATCTTTATCCCAAAAGAATCCTTGGAATCCCGGCCGGTTGGATTGAGCATCGCCACCCAAGGAGATACGGAGACCTTCGCCGTTTCCGAACGCAAACGCGTTGAGCTGTTCTCGGGTTCGGTCAAAGACCCCAAGGGGCTAATCCGACTGCAGTCGAGCCAACTTCGGGAACCGCAAGCAAGACCGGCACCAAATTCGGCGGGATCACCAGTACTGAAGACGGTGCCTTTGCAGTAGTCACGCTGTCGTCGCTCGGTTCCGTCGCCGGATCGTCCATTCAGCCCATCGCTCCCGGAATCCCCGATGTAGCTGGTGGGCCCCATCTCCGCTTCGCTTCGAGTCCCACCGGTGGGCTCTCTTCCGACCGGCAAGCCGGATCGGAAGCCTCAAAGGCGGCCTCGACCGCTACGCCCGGGTTCGTTTCGAAAGTCCCACTGAGCGGCCCTCACAAACTCGGTGCGTTGGGTGCCCTGCCAACCGGTGAACTCGTTCAGTTCGCCGCTAACGGTGGACTGTTCGCGCGATTCCCCAGCACATCTGGCCCTGCCTCGACGGGTTCGTCCACGGTTTCCCCCACCGGGTCGCAAGACTCAACAGCACCGGTAAGTTCGGACGATTCAACAGTAAGTACTGCCCCTTCGTCGGTCTTGCGATGGCTTACCAATCCGCCACAATCCACCAAACCAACTACCGTCGGACGAACCCCCATCCAAGACCCGGGAGCGATTGCCTCCCAAACCGATGGCACGTTGGTGTTCGCTGAGAATGGTTCAGGAAAAGTTCGGATGCTCCGCAACGGAAATCTCACCGTTCTCGCGGGAAGCGGCCGTCGAGCCCCCGCCGAAACCCGCACCGACGCAACCACCGCCACTTTTGATCGGCTCAGCGCGATAGCTCCTCACGCCAACGGTGGCATCGACTTTTCAACGTCACGGGGGCTCACCGGCATCGATTCCGTTGGGCTAGTTCGACGCAACGAAGACCCAACCCTGGCCGGCGCCGCCCTCACGGTGACCAACAACGATGAAACCGTGATCGTGAACAATCGCACCGGGTTGCTACAGCGGATCACCAAATCGGGAACGTTCGAAGATCTCCCTGGCACACGGATCGTCAATGCAAGCCAGCTAACCGCAGTTGGCGAACGTTTTTACCTGCTCTCTGGAGCCCCGTCGAAACGAGTGATTGCCGTTCGCCGAGGAACCAGCGAAGCCACCGTTACGCTCCCCGCCGACGCGATACCTCTGGCTTTCACCGCTGATGAGGCCGGAACACTGTACGTTCTGGACACCCAACATCGGTTGTTGCGCCTACGCCAAGAGATTAAAGCCGATGGGGTGGCCAGTACAGACGGAGTGGCCGCTGCCGAACAGCTAGATGGTTGGAAGCTCCTCGACACAACGAAGTTGCGCTTTGCCGACGATCGCTACCTGGGCAGCCCAGATACTTCAGACCCCCAGGCCATGGCCATTGCGGGACCCGGAGCCGTGGCCATCAGCGATGCCGGGACCGACTCAATTGTGGTTGTCCGTTTCCCGCAATAGACGCAGAGCTAGTTGAAGCGGATCGAAGCGGATTGAAGCGGATTGAAGCTTGGCCTAGCTCAGTCGATCCGGCGCATGCTGGTCTTGAAAAGTTTGCCGTTACGCACATACTGCGCAGAGGCTGCTTCGATCATCGCGGGATTGACAGTATCCGGGCGGATTTTGGCGGGAACTCCCAACGCCATAGCGCCGGAGGGAACTTCCATATCGTTGGGAACAACGGCGTTTGATCCCACTAGGGCGCCCGAACGAACAACGGCTCGATGCAGCACGACCGATCCGTTTCCCACCAAGGATTTCGACTCGATGATGCAACCCTCGAGATGGACCTGGTGCCCAATCACACAATCGTCGCCCACAACGGTGCAGTCTTCGGGTGTGGTGTGAATGACCGTGCCGTCTTGGATTGAAGTCCGTGCCCCGATGGTGATGGTGCCGTGATCCCCCCGGAGTACAGCGCAGGGCCACACGGTTGATTCAGGCCCAATGGTGACCGCCCCAATGATGACGGCGTCTGGATGCACCCACGCAGTTGGGTCGATTGACGGGACGAGATCACCAAGAGCGTAGATAGGCATGTTCAAGGTTTAGCGTGGAAGCATCATGAATGCATCGCAATCGGCAGACCAAAACAACAAAAACAACAAAACCAACGAACCTCACGAGAGCGCTGCGAACAACGAGGGGACTGTCGCAACGAACGTCGTTGGGAACAACGCCAAAGTGTTGGCACCTGTAGCGCCGAAGCGCCCCGTTACTGCTTCGCTGCATGGTCATGACCGAGTCGATGAGTACGCGTGGTTTCGGGAACGAGAAAACCCTGAGGTCCTGCAGCACCTAGAAGCAGAAAACGCCTACACCGCTGCGGTCATGTCGTCGACGAAAGAGCTGCAGGAAGAGCTTTTCTCTGAAATTAAAGCACGCATTCTAGAAACAGATTTGTCGGTTCCTACAGTGAAAGGACCCTATGCGTACTTCAGTCGCACAGAAGAGGGTCGCCAATACGGTATTCATTGTCGGCGTGCCGCTACAAGCGCAGACACCGGCATCGAAGCATGGCCAGAAGGGCATTTGCAGCCAAGCCAGTTTGAGTTGCTGTTGGATGAAAATATCCTTGCGGATGGTCACGATTTCTTTTCGCTTGGGACGTTCGAAGTTTCCCCGGATCATCAGCTCTTGGCCTACGCCACCGACACCGAGGGCGACGAGATCTATGCGCTCCGTATTCGCGATCTGCGCACCGGAGTCAATTTGCCCGACGTGATCGAGGAATCATCTCCGGGTGTGGCTTGGAGTACTGATGGATCGGTGCTGTTTTACACCACGCTTGATGAGACGATGCGCCCTTGGAAGTTATGGCGCCACGTACTGGGAACCGATGCCGAGCTTGATGTTTGTGTGTTTACCGAAGTGGATGAGCGCTTCTTTCTGAACTTGTCAACGTCGACTACCGATGAGCTGATTGTGGTAACCCTAGGTAGCCAAATCACTACCGAAGTTCATGTTCTGCGCGCAGATAATCCGTATGCAGACTTTGTGCTGTTTGATGAACGCCGCCAAGGTATCGAATACGCCATTGAGCATCATCGTGCCCTCGATGGTTCGCAAAGATATTTTGTGCTCACCAACGATGGAGCCGAAGATTTCACCCTTCTGGTCGCACCCGTTAGTGCCAACGGAACAGCCTCAAAACGATCCAGTTGGTTCGATGCCGTAATCGGCGATGGCCCTACTCCGGCGGGAGAAGTGGCTTTGCTGCGTTCACCCAAGCTTGATGCTATCGAGGTGTTCCAATCTCATCTTGTGGTGCACGAACGGGCCAATGGCACCGAACGATTGCGGGTGATTTCCCTGAACCCCGATGGGTCCCTGGGCGAGCAACATGTGCTGGTTCAGCCCGAGGCGGTCCATAGCGTTTGGCCCGCAGGCAATGCTCGGTTTGCTACGTCGGTGCTGCGGTTTGGGTATACGTCGCTGACAACGCCAACCAGTCTTGAGGATTACGACATGGCCACTCGGGAACGGGTGATTCGCAAACGTCAACCGGTTCTTGGTGCGTTCCAATCCGAAACCTATGTGGCCGAACGAGTTTGGGCTACCGCAAGCGACGGCACCCAGGTCCCGATGTCGGTCGTACGCCACCGCGGTACTCCACTCGATGGCACCGCACCCGGCTTGCTCTACGGCTACGGATCGTACGAAATTTCCATCGACCCAGGTTTTAGCTCGCTGCGTTTATGCCTGTTAGACCGCGGGTTTGTGTTTGCCATCGCCCATATTCGTGGTGGAGGAGAAATGGGCCGTCATTGGTATCTGAACGGAAAGTTTCTCCAAAAACGAAACACCTTTGATGACTTCATCGCCTGTGCTGAAACGTTGCACGCTAAGGGATACGTCGCCCCTGATCGTTTGGTGGCTCGGGGTGGCAGCGCTGGCGGACTACTTATGGGCGCAGTCGTCAATCAACGTCCAGAGCTTTTTGCGGGCATCGTGGCCGAGGTTCCCTTTGTCGACGTGGTCACCACCATGCTCGACGATTCTTTGCCGCTCACCGCCATCGAATGGGAGGAATGGGGCAACCCCGCCGATCCGGAATTCTATGCGTACATGCGTTCCTACGCACCGTATGAAAACGTACGCGCACAGAGCTATCCACCAATGTTGATTACCGCAGGCCTCAATGACCCTCGCGTTTCGTATTGGGAACCAGCCAAGTGGGTGCAGCGCTTGCGAGAGAACAATCATCCTTCCCCTTCGAACTCGCAGACTGCCAACAAGAACACGCCGACAACGAGTCGCATTCTCCTGAAAACCGAAATGGGTGCAGGCCATGGCGGACCTTCTGGCCGATACGACACGTGGCGTGATGAGGCCATGGTGTTTGCCTTCATTCTCCGTTGCGTTGGTTTGGCCCCGCAATAACAACCAGCGGCTGCCTCACGGCTGTCCGACAGAAGGTAAAGCTTCCCGAGCTAGCAACGCCGAGCGGTCACCTTTTTGAGGATTACCTCCTCAACGCGACTTTCATGCGCTAGAACACGTCTACACATCTGTACAAAAACGTTCAGAAAAAATTCTGACCGTCAGCAAAAGGAGAACCACCATGTCCCATCTTCACACCGGTTTGCGGTTACGAGTGGCCGCAATTGCGGTAGCAATTGCTGCGCCATTTGCCTTTGCCTCAGCAGCCCAAGCTGAGAAGTCTGGGCAGATTTGTGCCAAGGCCAAAGTTGGAACCACGGCGAAGGATCCTTCGGGGGCAACGTTGACCTGCACGGCAGATGGCGCCCGTTCACGTTGGGTTGGGGGCTCTGCTGCTCCCGCGCCGACCAAGGCTGCACCAACGACTCCTCCAAAGTCCAAAACCACCAAAGCTCCTTCCGCCGCTGCAAAACCAACCCCTACAAAGAAGGCAGCATCGAGTGCCTCAACCGGAGCTGCTGGTTCCGCGGTCAAGGGCCGGTTCTGTGCCAAGGCCGATGACGGCAAGCGTGACACCAACGCCAAAGGCGAGAAGCTTGTTTGCAAGGCCGATGCCGCTGGCAAAAACCGCTGGCAAACCGCGTAACGAAAAACACTTTTTGCCATACCATCCTCTGTTGCTGATTTAGGGAAAAAAATTATGGTGTCGTGGTGAGTTCGCTCACTACGACACCATGTTTGGTTTTAGCGGATGGTTTTCCCGAATGGTTCGAGGTTCGTTAGGTCAATATGCTCTGGGCAGCGACCTCGAGTCTGCGACGTGCTCGCTAGAAGCCGTGGACGCAATCGGCTAGCAAAGGTTGCGCGACATCTTTGTCGGAAAGCAGCGGTTCGCTCAGCGGCCAGATAATCCCAATCGCTGGATCGTTCCATAGCACTCCGCCATCATGGGGACCCGAATACGGTGCGGTCACTTTGTAAGCCAACTGCGCTTCTTCGCTCAATACACAGAACCCGTGTGCGAATCCCTCCGGGATCCACAAGTGACAGCCGTTGTCGATTGACAGTTCTTGACCAACCCATTTTCCATACGTAGGCGAGCCGGTACGCAGATCAACGGCAACATCAAAAACCGAGCCAGCGGTCACGGAAACAAGTTTGCCCTGGGCAAAGGGCGGACGCTGAAAATGCAGACCACGCAACACTCCCTTAACCGACTGCGAAGCGTTTTCTTGGGGAAACGAAGCAGGAATTCCCACAGCGGAAAAGTCTTCCGACTTGAACATTTCGCGAAACCACCCCCGCGAATCACCGCGTGTCGTTGGGGTTACTAAGAGGACGTCGGGGATGGACAGCGGAGTAAAAGTAAAGCTCATCAGTTCTGCCCGAAGTTTCCGTAGCCGCCTCGGTAGTACCCAAGCGGTCCGCCATGGTCTCGTGATCCAAGCGCGCCAACCGCACCAATCACTACGGCATGATCTCCTGCTTCAACTATTTCTTGAATCGTGCAGTCGATCCAGGCAAGAGCCTCGTTGAACACGGGAGCGCCCGTCATTTCGGTTCTCCAGCCAACGCCGGCGAACTTGTCTCCAGGGCGTGAAAACTGTCGCGACAACGTTTCTTGCTCCGCGCCAAGAATGTTCACGCAATACGACCCTGCCGCACGAATTTTTGGCCAGCTGCTTGATCCGTTTCCCGCACAAAACAGCACAAGGGCAGGATCCATGGAGACGGAAGTGAACGAGCTTGCCGCTAGGCCTACGGGAGTTCCCGTTTCCGGATCAATAGCGGTGATGATGGTGACACCGGTCAAAAAATGGCCCAAGACGTGACGGTACTGCGCCCCGTCGATGGGTTGGGGTTGCGGGGTTTGTGCAGGCTGATTCACGGGTGCAGAGTCTTGCAGCTCACCGCCTCGACATGGTTGCATCTCGCTCACACCGGTGGGGAAATCGCTCACCAGGGCCGGGGTCCAAAATTCAACGATCGATCCAATACTGATCAGAAAAATCGCTCAGCTGGCGAACATCGGGCCGACGGCGACTCGCTTGTTGAGCTGCGGACGAATTGGTTGGCCGGGCGAAATGGTAAGTCCTTCGGCGGCAGCGAACACTTCGATGTCGTATTCCGCGGCCGCTAAGCGTGCTTTTGCCGCCAGGGCATCGACTTCGTTGTCGGTGCGGGTTGGGTCGTGGTGAAACAGGGCCACGGCTTTCACGCCGGCTTGGCGGGCCACCAGAACGGCGTAATCGACCGTGCAGTGCCCCCAGTGGCTCTTTGTTTCCCAGTCGGCGTCTACGTATTGCGCATCATGGATCAACAGATCTACGCCCTCGCAAAGGTCGAGTACGGAATCGGCCACAGTGTCGAGACCGATTGGCGCCTGGTGATCGCTCACGTAGGCGATCGAGGTGCCATCCCAGTCAATTCGGTAGCCGACGGTCAGACCAACGTGTGGCACCGGTCGAACTTTGATCTTGGCGGAGCCAACGGCAAAATCATCGCTCAGTACATCGTGCAGCGTGTACTGTCCGCGGAGTTGATCAATAGACACCGGAAAATACGGCGGACGAACAAAGTCGGTGAAGAGTTGTTTTGTCGTCGTCCCGGATTCACCGGGACCGTAGATGTCGAGTCGGGCGCCGGGACGGTCCGCTGCTGCCAAAAACGGCAGGCCTTGCACGTGGTCGAAATGAAAATGGGTGACCAGTGCAGTAGCGGAAAAGGTTCCGTCGTGCGCTTGCGATTTGCCCCACGATTGCAGCCCGGTCCCCAGGTCCAAGATTATCGGATCTTCTCCATCGGAGGTCACTACTACGCACGAAGTGTTACCGCCGTAGCGAGCATTGGGTCCACTTGGGCACGGCGTTGAGCCACGCACGCCAAAAAACGTGACTTTCACAGCCCCTCGGTTCTCCCTCGATGTGGCCCACCTCGGGTCCCTCAAATCAACCTAAACCGACTCGACCAACTTGGGAATGGCCTGTGACCAAGTGCACAAGTTGCATGTTTGGTCGGAACAATTACCTATGCAGAAAGTATTTCTCCAGCTGAGAGCACATAGAAGCCGACAACAGATTGGCTTTGTGATGGCCAGCAACGAGCGGCTACGGTGCATCCGTGCCGACTGTCACCAACTCCAACGCCCTTCTGGTCAGCGAAACCTTGGCGGAGTTGCCTGATGGGGTGATTGTCGTCGTCAAAAAGGGCTGTGCCACCTGTGAAATGGTGGCTCCCGTTTTGGGTTCGTTGAGCCAACAGCGTCTTATTGCCGTAGTGGCTTCCCAAGATGACCCAACGTTTCCTGATTCGCTGGCCAACACCATGGCCGTAAAGGATGACCGCGATTTGGTGTTGAGCTTCGGTTTGGATGTCGACACCGTGCCGAGCGTGATTCGTTGGGCAAACGGCGTTGAGGTAGAGCGGATTGTTGGCTGGTCGGTCTCGCAATGGTCGGCGTTTTTTGGGGTTGACCTGGCTTCAGAGTTTTCTAGCCTTCCCCCGCAGCGGCCCGGTTGCGGTTCGAAAACCCAAGACCTTGGTATGCCCGAAGCCTTAGCCATCAAATTTGGTGCCACCCCATTTCATTCTCGTCCGGTGGAATTGGCCGACGCCGAAGATGACATGGAAGCAATGTACGACCGCGGTTGGACCGACGGTCTTCCCGTTGTTCCTCCCACTCCAGCACGGGTTCTGCGCATGCTGGCAGGAACGTCTCGGGGCGCCCAGGAAGTTGTAGCCATTGTCCCGCCCGATTTGACCCCCTGCACCATCGAAAAAGTGGCGATCAATGCCGTGATGGCGGGTTGCCTGCCTGAGTACTTCCCGGTGGTGTTGGCGGCCGTCGAAGCAGCGTGTACGTCAACGTTTAACGCTCACGGATTGCTGGCCACAACATATTTCTCGGGGCCGGTCCTGGTGGTGAACGGACCGATTGCCCAGCGCATTGGCATGAACTCTGGGGTGAACGTCTTTGGTCAAGGAAACCGGGCCAACT
>JAYTWN010000123.1:0-6841 GCA_043743435.1 Acidimicrobiia bacterium | reverse complement strand
TATCCGCGAAGCTTACGAGGCGAAGACGGGAGACCAACAGTGTGCAAACGGTGACGATGCACGAACGAGCATTGGGGTCGAACTACCGTCGTAGTCGGTACCCGCTCTTTCGACTCAATCAACAGGATTCCATGATGAACTCCAATCTCCACCGTGAACCGCTCCGTCAAGTTTCCGCAGGCTCTGGTTCGGGTGCAGCGAACGCCGACGAGGTGAACTGGGATCTCTCGGTATTGACGGGGTCGGCCGATGTGCAATCTGCGGTTGTACTGCTTGATGAGGCGCTGGAGAGGGCCACGGCCATCGAGCGTCACCGCGGGACCATCGCCAGCCTGGACGCAACCGCCTTTGCTGCAGTGATGCGTGAGGCTGCGGCGGTTGTTGAACTGCTGGAACGCTGCGGCAATCGAGCGTTTCTGGAGTTTGCCGGCGACGTTCGCGATTCCGCCAGCGGCCAACTGGTTTCCATGGTGCGGGAACGTTCGACCGCCGTAAGTACCAAGTTGATCTTTTTGGATCTCGAATGGTGTGCCGTCGACGATGCACGGGCGCGCCAGATCATGGCCGATCCAGCGTTGTCGTTTTGTAAGCATTATCTGGCTCTGGCTCGAACCATGCGTCCGCATCAGTTGAGTGAGTCTGAAGAACGGGTGATGACGGAAAAATCCGTGACCGGGGTTGCTGCGTGGACGCGGTTGTTCGAAGAGCAACTGGCGGCCATCATGGTGGAAACCAACGGCGAGTCTTTCCCGTTAGAGGTTGCGTTGGCCCGTACCATGCACATTGATCCGGTGGTTCGCAAAGAAACCGCTACAGCGATCACCAAGGCTTTGGAACCGGGCCTTCGTACGCGTGCATACATTTACAACACCTTGCTTGCCGACAAGTCCACCGATGATCGTTTGCGTGCTTATGATTCGTGGTCGTCGTCGAGGAATCTGGCCAACCAAGCTTCCGACGCGTCGGTGAAAGCCTTGGTAGACGCGGTGGCGAAACGCAATGACATTCCGCAGCGCTGGTACCGGCTGAAGGGTCAACTGATGGGTGTTGATCAGTTGCAGTTTTTTGATCGCAATGCCGCACTGGATTTGGGCACTGGCGATGATTTGGTGAGTTGGCCCGAAGCGGTTGACTTAGTGAGCAATGCCTACAACGATTTCTCCCCAGAGTTGGGTGCTGCGGCCAAGGCGTTCTTTGACAATCCATGGATTGATGCCGGGGTTCGCGATGGCAAGCAGGGGGGTGCCTTCTGTGCCCCGATCGTTCCCGGGATTCACCCGTTTCTTCTGGTGAGCTACACCGGCACTCGTCGTGATGTGCTTACGCTTGCGCATGAGGTGGGTCACGGTATTCATTTCTTACTGGCCGGGGAACATCAATCAGTATTTGAACTTATGATGCCGTTAACGGTGGCTGAGACCGCTTCGGTGTTTGGTGAGACGCTTACCTTTGGTCGGTTGTTGGAGAAAGAAACTGATCCTCGGCGCCGGCTCTCGTTGTTGGCTGCCAACGTTGATGGGCAGATTGCCACGGTGTTTCGTCAGGTGGCCATGTATCGGTTTGAAGATATGTGTCATGAGCAACGACGTCGTGACGGCGAGCTCACCGTTGAGGCCATCAACGCCAATTGGATGACCACCCAATCGGAGCTTTTTGGTGGCACCGTGAATGCTGCTGGCTATGAAACCTGGTGGAGCTACGTCACCCATTTCGTGCATGTTCCTGGTTATGTGTACGCCTATGCCTTCGGTCAGCTTTTGGCGCTTTCGGTGTATCAACGTTCGCAGCAGGTGGGTGCGTCGTTCGTGCCTGGCTACTTGGAGTTGTTGAGGGCTGGTGGCTCGCGTTCGCCCGAAGGTTTGGCCTCGATGGTTGGTTGTGACCTTACCGACCCAAACTTTTGGGAGGCCGGGCTTGAACTGGTCGATGCGACGCTGCGCGAAGCCGAGGAAGCCGCAGCGATTGTGGCCAGCCTGTCGTAAGGGACGGTGTCGGCGGAGTGAACCTGAGCCGCGGTGTGGGTCCGGTCCGCGCTTGCCGGTCGCAAAGACGGTCTGGTGGGGCTCGAAATGAAGCAGAGAAGGGGCCCGCCCGCAATTATGGGTGGGGCGGCGGGTGTTCGCACCTCTTTCTTTGGATGGATCTTTCTGGCGTGATCCCAGCTCAGGACCCCTGTGGCAAAGGAAACCCCGCAAAATCCGAGGATTCCCGACATTGGGTGGGAGAATAAAGGAATGTCCATGACCGCTGCACCGGTCGTCCCGCCGCGGACGGGTACGTCTCCCCTCATTCATGACGGTTTGAGCTGGATCGGTACGGGCGATGCAGCAGGCGTTTTGCAGAACCTGCTTGACGTCGGACGCGAGTTCTTTCAAGGTCCAGTAGCTGAGCGCGAAGCCATTGCCGCCAACACCACGATGACGGGGTGGCGCAAGATTGGCATTGAATACAGCGTTTCGGCCAGCCGCCCGGATCTCAACGAAACGTTCTGTTACCGTTTTCGTGATGATGCTGAAGAGGTGCTTCCCGAGTCAACCCGTTCGCATCCTTTAGTCGTCGCCGCTCGGGCCGCTCAAGCAGAACTCGATGTGTTGGCTGCCAAAGCCATGGATTCGATTGCAGAGTTCGTCGGTCGAGATAGCGGCGCTGAGAAGGTTCGTCATAAGAGCGAATCGTGGTTACAGATGAATTGGTCACGGCCTGCTTCGGCGCAACGTGATTTTATTCAAGATGCTCACGAAGACGGTCATTTGGTCACGCTGTTGATGGCCGATGCCGAGGGTCTCGAAGTGCTTCATAAGGTTGATGGTTGGATTTCGGTGTTGCCAAATCCTTCCGAGGTCATTTGCTTTGCTGGTGAGTGTGGAGCGTTTCTCAGCGGCGATGCGGTGTATCCCATGATGCATCGGGTGCGGGCTCGGGGCGATGTAAGTACCCGGCTCTCGGTTGCGTATTTTGTGAATCCCGATCTTGATCAGCAGCTGGATCCTTGGGTTCCCAATGCGCGCAATCATGGCGTGGATTTGCTTCGTTGGGGTCAACAAAACCCGGCGCGTTTCGGCCTCCCCACGCTGTAAAACGGAAACTCTTTCTTCCCGATTGCTGTGAGCTTTTCGTCGGGGAACAGCGCAAGTTATGGCGTGTCGCGTATTGATTCTTTCCAGGTTCGGAATCGGTCGTAGAAAATTCCGTCCGGACCGGTGCCGGTACCTTTTCCTTCGGCATCGAGCGTGAAGGTGAACTGTTTCGTTAGATCACTGGCATGCAGGGCCATGTACCGGGCATTGTCGTCCACCGCAGGGCCCGCTCGCCAAAGGAACCACGATCCGATTTGGCGTTTGTAGACCACCAGTTCTTGGCCCAGATCCATTCCCAAATTGCGGAGTTGTTCTGGTGCCTCAATCCACAGTGATGCTGGCAGCCTGCGGTCCCGCTGGGGCAGCGCCGGCAAATCAGCGGTGTGAAACGATTCCGTGATGAGGGGTCGTGCCGCGTCGCCTCTGGGTTGATCGCGTGATCCTTGACTACCTGTTGGATCCTTCGTTGGGTCCGTTGTTTCGATCATGGACCCAGTTTGGTGCACCGCGCGCTTCATGGCGACCGAACTCGTGGCGTGTTGTCGCTGGCGGTTTGCGAACCAGTAGCGTCGAAGGCTGTGTCTGTGAACGAAACGCAACCTTGGCCGCCGCTGCCCCGCGATCTTTGGTTGCGAGCAACCGGGTGGTCTGCTCGTACGTTGGCGGTTGCGTCGGGAAGGCCTAAGGGTCCTGGTGCGACATTGAATCAGCCGTTGGTGCTGGCTTCGAATTTTCGTGACGGCGGCGATTACGCGAGAACGCATGGGACTGATTCGTGGATTGCCTTCGAAGATGCGCTCGGCGCACTTGAAGGCGGTCATGCGCTGTGCTTCGCTAGTGGAATGGCGGTGGCGTCGGCCATTCTGCATGCCTTGATGCCGAAGGTGATTGTCCTGCCCAACGCCAGCTATATGGGTGTGCGGACGCTGATTGGCGATGTCGCAGCCGGCTACGGGCTGGAGGTTCGCCTGGTCGACGTAACCAATACGGCCGAGGTGTTAGCGGCGTCGGAGGGTGCCGATCTTGTTTGGCTTGAGTCACCTACCAATCCCACGCTCGATGTTGCCGATTTGGTCACGCTTTGTTCCACGTTGGCCAAGCGGTCCATAAACACGGTGATCGATTCAACCTTTGCCACGCCACTGGGGCAGCAGCCACTTGCACTCGGGGCGACGATCGTCTTGCATTCGGCGACGAAGTTCATAGGTGGACATAGTGATTTGCTGCTTGGTGTTGCTGTCACTCGGGATGAGTCAGTACGTGAGGCGATGTATCGGGCTCGCACCTACGTTGGGGCTACGCCCGGTGCGTTGGAAACGTTCTTAGCTTTGCGGGGCTTGCGGACGCTTCCCTTACGTTATGGCGCGTCTACGGCCACGGCTGTGGAGTTGGCGAGCCGGCTGCGCGCACACGAAGCGGTTGCGAGTGTTCGACAAATTGGTCCGATGATGGCGGTGATTTTGCATGGCGGCGCAACCGTGGCGGATTGGGTTTGTGTAAACGTGCAACTGATGGTTCCGGCGACCAGTTTGGGCGGCGTTGAAACCACGTTGGAGCGACGACAGAAGTACACCGGCGATGCGCATGTCAATCCGGGTTTGGTGCGGGTGAGCGTTGGTATCGAAGATGTTGAAGACCTGTGGACCGATTTCTGCCAAGCCTTTGCCTTAGCGCCGATGTAGCTTCCGTGCCCTCTCCGGGAGCGTGAAGGTAAAGCTCTGTTTTACTGACGGGTGAGGCGTAGCTGCATCCAAACGGCCAGGCGATCATCGGGGTGTTCGAGGGAGACGCCGAAGAGTTCGTGGGTTCGGCGGAGGCGGTACCGCAGGGTATTTGGGTGGATGCCGAGTTCGCTGGCCGCCTGTCCGATATCGCCGACAGCATCAAGCCACGAGGTGATTGACCGTCCGTAGTCGCTCTGGTGCTCGATATCGTATTCAGACATAGCATCGACTCCAGGGTGGCGAAGTCGGGGTTCATGGGAAAGCTCGTCGGCCACATGGGCAAGGAGAACCCGAGTGTGCACATCGCCAAGCCGGGCCACGGAGGGTAGATCGGGTTGGGTGGTGGTTACTCGAAGGATGTCGTCGATCTCGCTGCGTAGGGCGGCCAGATGCGAGGGATCGTTGGTAACGCTAGTAATGGCGGAGCGAATTTGTTGGCCAAACGATTGTGCTGTGGCGCCGAGTGCTCCGGTGGCGAACCGGGTGATCGCGGCTTCTCCGCCGCCCGGAAGCAGCACATAGATGGCGCGAGCGGTGGTAGCCATGGAAGCGTCGGGACGATAGGCGGCGACGTAACGAGCCAGCGCGCTCGCTACATGAGTAATGAGCGGGGCCGATCCATCGGCGTGGGGAACGGCAGCAAAACCGACTAGGCAGAGTTCGCCTCCTCCGGGAAGGGAGAGTCGAAAGGATGCTTCTTGGGTAGTAAGTGAACCTTCTAGTGCTCGGAGTAGCGCGGCCTCACGGAGTTGGAGCTCCAGCCCGCTGGCGTTGAGGGTTCGGAGAATTTTGAGAGCGGCGAGTTGTGCACCTTCTATGAGTGCTTGTTCGCCTGCGTCGTTGAGACCGGTGAGCGATTCGATGGCCCAAATGGTGCCCAGTGGCTGTTCCCCGGCGCGAATGGCAATGGCCGTTCGGGCAAATTCGTCGCTGCGTTCGGCGAAACGAACAATGCCACGTGCCGCTAGCACCGTTCGGTATTGCTGGGGGTTGCGTTCCATGTCGGGAACTCGGCGGTCCAAGATGGATTGTTCGCGAAGGGCATCAATGCGTTGATGGGTTGCTGAGGAGTAGGCCAACACTCGCCGGTCCAGATCCTCAATAGCTACTGATCCGCCGATCACAGCACCGATGGCGTTGGCGAGCGCAAACAATTCGTCGCCCACTGCCGAGGCCGATTCAACGTGGACTCCTTGGGCTCCCAGCACGGAGAGCAGTAGGGCGTCCACGTGTCGCCACGGAACTTCGTCGGCAGCGGCCAGCACGGTGAGGCCATGGATCGAGGCTTCAGTAACCAGCGCGCTTACTTCAGCTCCGCGGCGTTTGATAATGATTCCGCAGTATCCCAACGCAGCGGCTTGGCGGACCAGTACCACGGCCGCGGGATCATCAGCGCGCATACCAGAGAGCAGGAGGAGTGCATCGGGTTCATCGGTCAGTTGATCAATCGGGTCAAACAGCACGGTGGAGCGGACTTGGCGATCTAAGCCTCGTGGTGCGGCTAGCACGTGGAGTACCGGAGCGACAACGGATTCAATGATGTGGCGAAGCGTGGTGGACTCGGTGGTGCGGGCCACCGAAACGCCGGGCACATTGGCGGCACTGGGGGACTTGACCGGCGAAGATCGTGGCGGCATGTTTACAAATGCCTGACCGCCACGGGCGCGTTTCCTTCCGCGGACAGGCGGATTCGACAATGGCACGCCTGAACCGTAGTGGCATTCGACGAAGACGGCTGCGTTACCGGTTCGTTGTCCCCAATAGGTGTTCAAATCGCTAGATTTGGCCAAAGGTGACGGGATCGACCGCTCAAGCTGTTTTTCGCAGTTTGCGACGTGTTTACTCCGTTGTTCACCATTCTCCTAGGGTGACACCATGATCGATGGACACAACGACCTGCCCTGGGCCATGCGTAAGCTGTGCGGCTACGACATGGACAAAGTTGACCTGCGTCGCAGTGTGCCCGCGCTGCAGACGGACATCCCACGTCTGCGTGCCGGCGAGGTGACCGGGCCGTTCTGGTCGGTGTACGCGCCGTCG
>JAYTWN010000122.1:0-8079 GCA_043743435.1 Acidimicrobiia bacterium | reverse complement strand
TCAAAGTGGTCTTCCCATGGTCAATATGACCCATAGTACCGATATTCAAATGCGGCTTATTCCGCTCAAACTTTTGCTTAGCCATTTTGGAATTCCTTGAATGATGACGTGCGAGACGTGAAGACGATTGCGTGAAGGCGTTATGGGTGAAGCGAGACTACTGAAACACAGCCCGGAAAGACTGACGGTCTATGCAAGGCGAGGAACTACTCACCCCGGACACGAGCGACGATTTCCTTCGCTACGCCTTCTGGTACTTCTTGGTAGGAATCGAACTGCATGGAGTATGCGGCACGACCCTGGGTGCGTGAACGAAGATCGTTTACGTAACCGAACATGTTCGACAACGGCACCTTGGCGCGGATGACTTGCGTGTTACCGCGAGCTTCCATGCCTTCCATCTGGCCACGACGGGAGTTGATGTCACCAATAACATCGCCCATGTAGTCATCAGGGGTTACCACTTCGATGCTCATGATTGGCTCCATAAGAACCGGTGAGCACTTCTTGGCGCAATCCTTGAACGCAATAGATCCACAGGTTTCGAAAGCCATTTGCGAGGAGTCAACATCGTGGTAGGAGCCGTGAACCAGGGAGACTTTGATGTCTTCCATGGGGTATCCAGCAAGTACACCGCCAGCCAAAGCGCCCTTGATACCAGCGTTGACTGAAGGGATGAATTCACGGGGAACGGCGCCACCGGTGATCTTGTCAACGAACTCGTAGCCCTTGCCTGGGTTTGGCTCCATGTCGATCACGATGTGCGCGAACTGGCCCTTACCACCGGACTGCTTGACATAACGCTCAACATGGCCCGAAACACTCTTGCGAATAGTTTCGCGGTAGGCCACCTGGGGCTTACCAACGTTGGCGTCAACGTGGAATTCACGCATCATGCGGTCAACGAGAACTTCGAGGTGAAGCTCGCCCATTCCTGAGATGATGGTCTGGCCGGTTTCTTCATCGGTACGCACGCGGAAGGTGGGGTCTTCATCCGACAGGGAGTAGAGGGCCTTGCCCAACTTGTCTTGATCGGCTTTGGACTTTGGCTCGATGGCAACGTGAATAACCGGATCTGGGAAGTCCATCCGTTCCAAGATGATCTGGTGATCCTTGTCGCAAAGCGTGTCACCGGTGGTGGTGTTCTTGAAGCCAAGACCAGCCACAATGTCACCAGCGCGGGCTACGTCGAGGTCTTCGTGGGTGTTGGCGTGCATCAAAAGAATACGGCCGAGACGTTCTTTTTTCTCTTTAATCGAGTTGTAAACCTCGGAACCCTTTTCGATGGCGCCGGAATAGACACGGAAGTAGGTGAGCTTGCCGAACTGGTTGGCCACGATCTTGAAGGCCAGTGCCGAGAAAGGTGCATCTTCAGAGACTTCGCGGTACATGTCTTCTTCCTCGTTACGAGGATTCGTGCCATGGGTTGGGGGTAGGTCGAGCGGTGACGGCAAGAAGTCGACAACAGCGTCGAGCATGGGCTGTACGCCCTTGTTCTTGAAGGCCGATCCGCAGAGTACGGGAACGAAATCGAAGGCCAGGCATCCCTTCCGGAGCGCAACCATGATTTCGGCCTCGGTTACGGTCTCGCCGGCGAGGTACTTTTCCATCAAGTGATCGTCGCTTGAGGCAATGGTATCGAGAAGCAGTTCGCGGTATTCGGCGGACTGATCGGCCATGTGTGCAGGGATTTCGAGCTCGTCCCACTTCGCGCCGAGTTCTTCGTTGTCCCAAACCAGGGCCTTCATCTTTACGAGGTCGATCAGGCCGATGAAGGGGTCGTCGGACTCAACGCCACCGGCGCCCATGGGCAGCTGGATGATGGCAACGGTGCCTTCGAGGCGGTCTTTCACCATGTCGACGGTGCGCCAGAAGTTGGCACCAATACGGTCCATCTTGTTAACGAAGCACATGCGAGGAACCTTGTGCTTGTTGGCTTGACGCCAAACAGTTTCGGTTTGTGGTTCCACACCGGCTACGGAGTCAAACACCACAACGGCACCGTCGAGTACACGCAGCGAACGCTCGACTTCAATGGTGAAGTCCACGTGGCCGGGGGTGTCGATGATGTTAATGCGGTGGTTGTTCCACACACACGTGGTGGCTGCGGAGGTGATGGTGATGCCGCGCTCTTGCTCCTGAACCATATGGTCCATGGTGGCTGCGCCGTCGTGTACTTCGCCGATTTTGTAGGACTTGCCGGTGTAATACAGAATGCGCTCGGTTGTCGTCGTCTTACCCGCGTCGATGTGGGCAATGATGCCGATGTTACGGGTGCGCTCTAGAGGAAACTCGCGTGCTGCCATGACTCAATACTCAGCTTTTCGTGTGTGATTGTGTTTGGCCGCCTGGAATGACAGACCGGATGAAATCTTGCGGGGGATGTTTGCCAAGCCGCCCTCCGAGGTGGAGGGCCAACCGAGCGAAAGAAACTGAAACTTGTAGCGACTACCAGCGGTAGTGAGCGAAGGCCTTGTTGCCTTCTGCGGTCTTCTGCACGTCGTCGCGCTTCTTGACCGAGGACCCAACGCCGTTGTTCGCATCGACCAGTTCGGCAGCCAAACGCTCGGCCATGGTCTTTTCTCGACGCTTGCGGCTGTTCTCAACCAACCAACGGATGGCGAGGGTGTTGGCACGGCGTGGCTTCACTTCGATCGGCACCTGGTAGGTGGCGCCACCAACACGACGGCTCTTTACTTCGAGGGCCGGGCGGATGTTGTCGAGAGCCTTCTTCAGAATGGTGAGCGGTTCCGCTTGCGTCTTTTCAGCAGCAGCGGTCATTGCGTTGTACACAATGGACTCGGCGGTGGAGCGCTTGCCAGCAAGCAGCACCTTATTGATGACGTTGGAGACGAGAACCGAGTTGTAAACCGGATCTGGGAGGATCTCACGACGTGGGGCAGGACCTTTACGAGGCATGACTAACTGACCTTTGCCTTACTTCTTCTTGGCGCCGTAGCGGCTGCGGGATTGCTTGCGGTTCTTCACTCCAGCGGAGTCAAGGGTGCCGCGGATGATCTTGTAGCGAACACCAGGAAGGTCCTTCACACGACCGCCGCGCACAAGCACGATGGAGTGTTCCTGGAGGTTGTGGCCTTCTCCGGGGATGTAGGCCGTAACCTCGACACCACTGCTGAGACGGACACGAGCAACCTTGCGAAGGGCCGAGTTGGGCTTCTTCGGGGTGGTTGTGTAGACACGAGTACACACACCACGGCGCTGTGGGGCGCCCTTAAGTGCTGGTGTCTTGCTCTTTTCAACTTTGGACTCTCGGCCCTTACGGACCAGCTGCTGAATGGTGGGCACGGGAACTCCGGGTTCGACGCTAAGTGATGCTTTTGAATGCTGGGAGAATGTTTGGCTCAGGAACGCTCGGAAGACCGCCGCTGATTGCTGCTGAAAAACTGTTCCCTACGAACCTGTTCCTGAAGAACTTGCTTTTGGAGAACGGTATTGCTGGTTTGCTGGGTTTTGCTGTTACGACCGGTTTGAAAGCTTGTTGTGCACGCGGTTCGACCCGGCGCACGGAACGATCAAGCATAGCGGAACGCAGCGACCCAATAGACACCACGAAGCGAGGCTCGACCGAATTCCCGGGAGCACAATGATTACCGTAGCGGAGCCCGTCGAATTCGGTGCGGATTTGCGTCAAGTTGCGACCCGGGAGACCACCGAGAAGCAAATTGGGTCGTTCGGATCGCTGCGTTAGGTGGCAAATGACACGCTGTCGAGGTGGGTGACACCTTCAATTGATAGTTCCATTGCCTGAGCTTTGATGACTTTGGTCATCCAGTCCCGCGGGCCGTGTTGGCGGGCCCCAACTCCACTCCGATTCGAACCCACACCTCAAGCGTACTGTTGCACAACATTTACTATGTCCACATAGTTACTACGAAACTTCAAACACTACGTCATCGAGCGTTAACCGGCGATTGAAGAGGCCCGCACGAGAATACGTTACAAGATTGCGATTCCACTGTTGGGTTTGAATTTTGCCCATTTGCTCGGCAGGTAGCTGACCAACCACCAGAGGGATCACACGGTCCAGCATGACTCGTTGTGTTCGTACTTGAGCGGGGTCATCTTTTCCAACTGGCGGGCCCCAACTCCGCTCCGCTTCGAGTCCCACCACAGGGTTCGCTTCCGACCAGCAAGCCGGGTCGAAATCCCCGTTTCCAACTGGCGGGCCCCAACTCCGCTCCGCTTCGAGTCCCACCACAGGGCTCACTTCCGACCGGCAAGCCGGATCGAAATCCCCAATCATCCGGGCGAGGACGCGCGCTGCTTCGTCGGGCTTTGCGCATACGGCCAGCCAACCAGCCGTCGACGCAGCAAGAAAGGCCCGGTACATTTCGCGGTGTGCTTCCAGGGAGGTGCTCGGGGCGAAGTAGGTCTGCGCATACGGGTGCAACTGGGGGTTGGCAAGACTGAGGAGATCCACCTGAATTCCTAGCGCTTCTAATTGCACGGGCTCGGTCATGGCATAGCCCTGTTGAGCATCGAACCGCCGGTCCACAAGATGCGCAAGATCGAATCCAACCTCTTCGATCGTGAGATCAGTTCGAGAAATTCCAACGAGATCCAGCAACAGTTCCAGTATCCGGATACCATCCGCGTGCATACCAATACGCTTACCTCGTAGATCAGCCAAAGATCGGATACGTTGTTCCGGCAGGCTCATCAGGACCAGTGGAGTCACTTGCAACATGAGGCCAAAGACCTTCACCGATCCATCCTCACCAGCCCGGCTTACTACCAGGTTGTCCTCACACGACCCGGCGCTCAACATGCCATTCGATGTACTTCGCAGAACCTTGTCGATAACGGAGACTTCATTGGCCTCAACCATCGACTGCCCAGTTGAGTCGAAGCCCGAACCACCGACGGACCTGGCTACCTTTGCAGTTGCTCCTCCCGCCATCGCGTCCACGACATGGCTTGAGTTTCCGCCCATCAGCGCGGCCGCTGATCCATCCGCCCGTGCGATATTCCCAGCTGTGGCATTCCCGGCTGCGACATCCTCACCCCAGGGGACCAGACGGACGTCCAGCCCCGCGTCGGCGTAAAGGCCTTTGTCTTTGGCCCAGCACAGTCCAGCGAACTGCGCACAGAAGATCCAATCCAGATAAAACGTAAAAGGGACGAGTGGGTTCATAACGATGAGTCCAGACTTGGGAGAAATCTTGAAGACTCGATCAAGTTGACCGTACGGTTGATCAAATCGCCGATCGCGCTCAAACGTGCACGGCAAACAATAATGTTCACTTATGGATTCGCTACGCGGAGTTCGATCTTGCCGTCTACTTCGCGGACTTCATGGACGGTGAGATCAACCGTTACTGGGCGGCTCAACGCTTTGCCCGTAGCAATGTCAAAACGGCCGTTGTGTTTGGGGCACTCGATAATGCCGTCGCTCACCAAACCGCCACACAAGTGCACCTTGGCGTGGGTACACAGCCCGTCGGTAGCCCGGAGTTGACCATCGTCGAGGCGGTAGATCGCAAAGGTTTGCTCGCCCGCATCAAAGCGGATCACGTCATTGTTCACCAAGGCCGCGGACGGGCTCACCTCCATCCACTGATCGACGTCTCCCGACGTGTCAAGCGATTCTGCGGTCAACGTCGTAGTTGCGCTTACGATAAGACCAGGCACGGGCATGGGCATAGTCGCTGGCGTTGACGAGTCCGTTGAATTTGACGAGTCCGTTGATGTTGACGTTCGCCTTGACGTTGACGTTTGCTTGGGCGTTGGCAGCAGTGAAGAGCGGTCGACGAAGTACTGCGGATCAGATTTCTGCTGTTGGTAGGCACTCCAGATTTCCCGATAGGCAGATCGGAACCCGGGATACACGGGGGGAAGGTCACTTTTGATGGACTGATGCAAACCCGGTAGGGCATGAAAGGGAACCGTGGGAAACATGTGGTGTTCCGTGTGGAAGTTCATGTTCCAATACAAATACCGGTGCAGCCGGTTCATGCGAACAGAGCGACTATTCAGGCGATGATCGAGCGTGTCTTCGGCCAATCCACCGTGTTGAGTCACGCCATAGGCAACTAAAAGCCACTTGCCGTAAAAGCTGGGAAGGATCACAAACATCAACGGCTCAATGCTTCGAATCGCCACGCACCAACCAACGACGGCGAGCCAAATCGCTCCGTACACCCGCGCCGTGATGATGACCTTTGGCTTCTCACTCTCCGGTAGGTATTCAAGTTCGTCGGCAGTAAAGCGGCCCATGATGTTGAGGAGAATCTTTTTCGTTTCCGGTGGATTCGACGTGAGCCCCAAAAAATCCTTCAGTGGACTTCGCACCTTCATCGGACGTGGCAGGGCAATCTCTGGGTCGCGCCCCACAATGATGGTGTCGCTGTGGTGACGCACATGACTCCACCGCCAAGACACGGCCTCACGCCAGACCATAAACGAAGCAAGGTAATACACGGCATCGTTCATCCAGGTGGTTTTGAACGCCGTCCGGTGACCGCATTCATGCCAACGCGAATCACTCACGCTGCCGTACAGGGTGCCGTACACAAAGAAGGCAGGGATCATCCACCACGTGCCCCACGATTGATGGGCGAGATAGCCCGAGGTACCAAGCAGCATAAACCACAGCAGCGTGTCGCGGATTGCTGGACCGTCGCGACGTTGCATCAGCTGGCGAAGCTCGTCACGTGGAATTGGGGAGGTGTACCAGTTCGCGTCGACCAATCCACGCTCACCGGCCAGCGCTCTCTCCGGCCCAACGATCGAGTAATTGCGCACAGCTATATTCACGTCATCAATATTGCCACGAGTCTGCTTCCTTTGAACAAGTAGAGAAGATGCATCAAACGCCAGAGCCTGACGTCAATGAAACCGAATCTGTGTCTCTTCTGATCAACGCCGAATGCCATGCCAAAGGGAACGCAGGATGTGATGTTCGATGCGATGATCGAAGTGTGATGCTCGTACGTGTTGCCGGTGCGGCCCGCCGCACAACACGGACTTGTTCACCCCACCCGGATGCGACCCTCAACGATCATGGTTTCGCGCCCTTAAGTGCACGTCGCTTTCCCTTCCCGGCTACTTGGCCTTGGTCCGACGACGCGCCTTGAGCTTGGGTGAATGTTGACCCGGGCTGCGGTCCTGCATGGCGAGCACCTTGGTTTCGATCAACAGCACTCGGGCTCGCCTGCGTCCAGTGGAACGAAAACGGTGCGCCATGCGAGCGGAATAGGAAATGGAGTCCCCAGCGCGAAGCGTGCTTAAGGTTCCGGCGATGTCTATTTCGACTGTGCCGCTGATGACATAGGCAGCTTCAAACCCGTCGTGTTCGTAGTACTCCAAAAACTCGTCGGGCAATCCGTCAAATTCGAGCATGTGAAACGGTGCTGCCCCGCCAAGCAGAACATGACATGTTGAGGCCGAAACGGCGCCCCCAACCTCCAGGACTTGCACCGCATCAGCTCGAACAACTTGAGGAACCGTGTCACCATCGACGGGTCCACCAAAAAAGGACTGGGGCGTTGTGTCGAGCGCATCGGCAATTTGGTGCAGTGAAATCAACGACGGACGAGCTTTACCCGTCTCGACCTGGGAAAGAAATGGCTGAGACAGCCCAGCCTTGGCGGCTACATCGACAAGCGTGAGCTGCTTCGCCAGCCGACAATCGCGAATCGCCTGACCGATTGGGCCCCAGTCATTTGCCTGTAGATCAATGGCCATTGCCCCAGTATTGCTCCCGAGATACCGCCAAGCACATCGTGTGGAAAAACTCCAGCCGCAAGGGAACCCGTTCCCTGTTCAAATTAGGATTTCAGAGTTTGGGAAGCTTGCGTCAAAGAGCAGGTACCGGCGAACATTTCATGATCTTGATGATCGTGCGCCGACCGCTAGCCGTACCATCGCCGTCTCGATTGGTGCAGAATCTGCACCCACCAAAGATGTATGACACCAGTAAATCCCTGCAAGAAAGACAATTTTCTTGAGAGGGTGGAAGTCATTTGTGGTGGTAACTTGCTGCAAACTGGAACGGGGCAATATTGGTGCTATCAATATTGGCTTGACCAATGTTGCAACTCGAGACAAACTCCTCAA
>JAYTWN010000121.1:0-1871 GCA_043743435.1 Acidimicrobiia bacterium | reverse complement strand
TTCACCAGTTGCCGTGCAGGTGATGGCCGACCGCTTCCGTGAAGATGTGGCTCTCGATGTGGCCGCGATCATTGAAGCTTCCGGCATCGGCCCCAAAACCCCGATCGACCCTGCCTGGTAAGTGTGCTTACGGTCTACCCCTCTTCACGCAACCCCGGGTGTGGGCTCATAAGTACGAGCGCAACGCTTGATCCGGCCTTCGACGAAATCGAGGCGATCTTTCGACCAGGTTGCACCGCATCGGTAGGCGGTTTCAGATGCTCACCGATGATTGAACCGCTCAGGGCCAAATCGGTCGAGGTAAGGGCGAGCCCAAAGAAGCTGGCTGGTTCGTCGGCTCGCTCCGGATCAACAACCTCTGGCCCAACCACCTCAACAATAACCTTCTCCGCATCGGCACCCTCGGGGTTCCCGAGCCAGAAAAACGCCTGACGTACCGCTTTCGAACCGTATGCCGCACCCTCGCGAAGCCGACGACAGGCAATACCTAAGGCCTCGAATTCCGCCACTGTGCGATCCAAATCTGGCGTCATGACCACCACGTGATCAATCGTCGTCACCCCGTTGGGATGGGCGGGGGCTACCGGGGGAGTTCCGGCGCCGACGATGGCCGAGGTGGGGACGCCGTCAATATCGCCAGGAAGATCATCGGGATCAAGATCGTGCTCAGCGAGAGTTTTGGGAGCCCAACCAATGGTCCACTCCACGATGCCTTTTGTCTCGTAGCCCGGCGAGGCTGCGCCTGCGCACAAGATGGTGACCGTACCAATGCGAACGGCAATATCTTCAACGGCAAAACCTAGCGTCTCCCACGTTGAGGGATCGTCGGTCACGGTGAGGGTCAACAGTTGGGTCATACGTTGAATGTAGAGCACCAACCTTGAGGCATAACAAAACGGCCCGGTTCAGGGGGCACGTTTTCCCACGGCCCCATTCCTGTTCGCTTCGAGTTCCGTGCAGCAGGTTGTCATTGTCGGCACGCGAACGTCGGGTGATGAACGCAAAAAAGGCCGGGCATGAAGCGCCGGCCTCCTTCGAGGATGATGTGTTGGGAAGCCCGGGAATCGTTCGACGAAACCGGGAACCAAGCGGGGAAGCGTTATCCGCGACCGCAGTTTGGCTTCTTGCCGTGATTGGCTTTTTTCTTCTTGGCACGGAGCTTGCGCTTGTTGGTTCGCTTCGACATAAGGGAAAAGATCGTAGTCGACGCGTCGAGTGCGCGAAACGTAAACCGTTTGCTGCGAAGGTCACATCGAACGGTTGCGGTAACAGCCCAGGTGTTGTTTCTGGCGACAGCATCGCGAAGCGGTTGCACAAGTCATTGCGCCGGTGCGAGGGCGGAGACCCTGCACCCGGTAGCCTTGGACGCCTTATGGAGCGGTTTGGATTTGTCGGACTTCCTAATGCAGGGAAGTCATCGTTGTTTAATGCACTCGCCGGTGGTGGCGCCTTGGCTGCGCCATACCCGTTTGCCACCAAAGAACCCAACGTGGGCAGAGCCAAGGTTCCCGACCATCGGTTGCTGAAGCTGGCCGAAATGTCGAAGGCGAAATCCATCGTGCACGCCACGAGTGAGTTCGTAGACATTGGTGGCCTTGTCGAAGGTGCCAGCAAAGGCGAAGGCCTCGGCAATAAGTTTCTCGCCAACATCCGTGAAGTTGACGCCATTGTGTTGGTGCTCCGAGCCTTCGCCAAAGGCTCCACCGGTGACGATGTTCCTGGCCCCACCAACCCGCTCGATCATCTTGCCGTGGTGGAAATCGAACTCGCCCTGGCAGACTTGCAGACGGTAGAGAACGCACTCCCCAAGCGCATCAAGAACCTCAAGCTGGACAAAACGCTCCAAGCCGGAGTGGATGCCCTTGAGACCG
>JAYTWN010000120.1:0-5524 GCA_043743435.1 Acidimicrobiia bacterium | reverse complement strand
CGTGAGCGTGAGGCAACGGCGTCGGCTAGTCGGAGGAGTTCGCGTTCTAGGAGTGGAAGCTCAAAGTGGTCTTGGGAAAAAGTTTCTTCGTGGCCAATTGATTTGGCGCCTCGGCTGGGTTCGATGGGTCGGTCGTCGCGGGCGTGAGAAAGGGCGTCGAGATGAGCTCCACTTGCGGGACCGAGGGTGCTGATCAATGCCTCAAGGGGGACAGCGGCTAAGTCACCGATGCTGAGCACGCCAAAGCGTTGAAGCCGTACAAAGGTTTTTGGCCCCACACCCCACAGCGAGCGAACAGGTTGCGCGTGGAGGAAGGTGGTTTCTGATCCCGGGGGAATAGTAAGTACACCTAGGCTTGGCCGACGAGCTCCAGGAACCGGCCCGAGCACGGCCGTGCCGATGGGTGGTTTTGCCAACTTTGAGGCGAGCTTGGCGATGAGCTTTGAGGTTGCTACGCCTACTGAGCAGGGCAGGCCAAGTTCTTCGCCGATGATGGCGCGTATTTTGGCGGCGATGGCTGATCCGGAGCCGTGGAGTCGGCGTGATCCGCTTACGTCGAGAAATGCTTCGTCGAGGGCGATACCTTCTACGTAGGGAGAGAATCGTGCGAAGACTTCGTGGATCCTTTCGCTGTACTCCCCGTAGAGTCCGTGGTTTCCCCGCACGAAAACGGCGTGGGGGCACAGCCGTTTTGCGGTTGATGAGGGCATAGCAGATCGCACACCGTAGGCGCGGGCTTCGTAGGAGCAACTGGCCACAACTCCGCGAGCCCCGTCGCCACCCACGATCACGGGTTTGCCTGCCAGGCTTGGATCAAGCAGCGTTTCTACTGCCACATAGAACGCATCCATATCTACATGCAGGATGGTTCGGATCCCGTCGGCCAGCGGCACAAATTTCGCTACAGGATCGGTTCCCCCCTGGCTCTTCATAGGTACACGTAGCATGCGGGAATCGCCTGCGATGTAATAGCTTGTCTGCTTACTTTCTCGTGACCTTGAGGTTTTTGCGGTCGGTTCCGCCGAGGTGGTAACGAAACACGCGATGGTCGTGCCAGCGTTCATGCATCCACGCGATGAGCGGTTCGCGAACCCATTGACCGTTGTCTGCCATCTTTTCCGCGCACTCTTCGAGGTCTACGTAGTTGGCGCTAATCACAATGCCGTCGGGGTCGTTTCCAATAGTTACGTGACCGGTCCAAGAAACGGCTTTGAACACTTGCACGGAGAGATGCCAGCCCATGTCTTCAGCCACGGTTTCTACGCTGTAGAGCGGGCCACTCCATGCGGTGACCACCAGGCCGGTTTCTTCGATCACTTCGCGGGTTAATCCTTCGACGGGGTCTTCGCCGGGTTCCACTACGCCTCCTGGGGGCGACCAATCAGTGCCACCGTGGCGACGCAGGTTTTCTACCAGGAGCACTCGGCCGTCTACGTCGATGATTCCTCCAGCAACTCGCCAACGACGCAGTCCGTCGTCTTCGTTGCTTGCCGTCATTGCGTGGACTCCCATCCCTTCATCCTGTCACGTGGCCGTGGTTGATTCCTTCTCGGCTCGGTTGCTGGTGGTCGAAAATGCGCGCGAGCCTTTGGAGCTTCGCTCCAAATTTTGTTGTTTGGTTACGGGCATCGCTGTGGTTCCGGCAGAATTGAGGGCTCATGAGCAACACGCCGGATTCTGCAACCAATTCAACCAGTTCAACCAGTTCAACCGAGTCGCTAAGGGCCGAACTACAACATGCTGAGCAGCCTCAGCGATCCAATCCCCGCGGCACCAAGCAGAATCTCGATGGTTCCTTGCGGTACTCGGCTACGGGTCCTGCGCCGCGTAGCAACTTAAGTGCACTCCCTTCGTCGGTGGCTCGCATTCTGGCTTTTGTGTCGATTCTGGCTGGTGGGGCGATTGGTGCGGTGATTGGGTACGGCGTTACGAAGGTTTCTTCGACCGACGCCTCGCCGACAGCCTTAGGCTTTGGCGCCCTCGTCGGGGCGTTGTTCATTGCCGGTGGAATTGCCGTAGTTGCTGTGCTGGTTCTTCGGGCCATGGGCGAGTGGCGTGCCCTCGATCGCCCCCTGCCCGCAGCGGTCCCGAAGCAGTAGTCCTTCCAGTGATTTACGACCCAGCCCTGCTCACGGAAATCACCGAGTTGGCCACTCGATTGGCCCAAGAAGCCGGGGCGTTTTTGCTCGACGGGGTCAATCGGCCTCGCCAGCACATAACCACCAAGTCTTCGGGCACCGACATGGTTTCGGAGATGGACAAAGGCGCCGAGGATTTACTGGTTCGGGGCATCCGGGCTGCTCGTCCCCATGATGGGATTTTGGGTGAGGAAGGCACGAGCACCGAGGGCACGACCGGGGTCAAATGGGTTATTGATCCCCTTGACGGCACCACGAACTATCTATACGGCCATCCACAGTGGAGCGTTTCGGTTGGCGTGGAGATTGATGGCGTGCCCGTAGTTGGGGTGGTTGAAGCACCCACATTGGGGGAGACGTTCGTTGGCACGAGCAGACGGGGAGCTACTCGTAACGGCGAAACCATGACCGCCAGCGACTGTTTGGACCCGGCCATGGCCTTGGTGGCCAGCGGTGTTGGGTACTCCTCCGTCCGACGGGCGTGGCAGGGTGGGGTGGTGGCCAACATTGCCGCTCAGGTCCGCGATATTCGCCGGGGTGGGTCCGCAGCGCTAGATCTGGCTTACGTTGCCTGTGGCCGTCTTGACGCCTATTACGAAACCGGCCTCAATCCTTGGGACATGAGCGCAGGCATTGTGCTCGTCCGCGAGGCCGGTGGCATGGTGACGGATCGGACTGGTTCCGGTGAACCAACTTCCTCGATGTGCATTGCCGCCGGTTCTTCCCTGCATGTTTCGCTGCGGTCCCTGCTCGACACCGCCCACCCCTCCGAACCGTTGATCTAAGCCGTCGTCTCTTGCGCCTTTCGTTCCAACCGCTGTCGGTGTGAACGTCTGGCCTCAAGCCTCTTCTGGTCTGCTTCAGGTTTCGTTGAGCCGAGCAGTTAGGACACGCCGCCGATCTAAGGTTACCGACATGGCCAAACATCGAGCTGTTTCTAGGACCCGTTTCATCAAGGCTTCGCCTGAGGCCATTTTTGAGGTGATCAGTAATCCAGCGAAACACTCAATAATTGACGGTTCAGGCAGCGTGCAATCGGCTCAACAAGGGGGTCCGGCCACGCTGGTTATGGGGACTGAGTTCGGCATGAACATGAAAATTGGTGTGCCTTACAAGATGCAAAACACCGTCGTTGAGTTTGAGCCGGGTCGGCTTCTTGCATGGCGCCATTTTGGTGGGCATCGTTGGCGTTGGCAGATCGCCCCGGCCGAAGGTGGTGCCATGGTTACGGAAACGTTCGATTGGTCTACAGCGAAAAGCCCGTTCCTTATCGAACTTGCCCGTTACCCCGCCCGGAACGCCAAATCGATGGAGAAGTCCTTGGTGCGTCTAGCTGAACTGCTCGAGCCAAAGGCCTAAGCGGCTTGGCCGATGGACTTCAACATGTCAACAAACCATGGCGTGGTGACATCGAACGGCTTCCCGCCCTTGATGCGAGGAAACTCGATAGCCCGGAGTTCATTGTGGCGATCATCGTCGTGGCCAATAACTCCGCTGACGCCGGCCAGCGCCGATTGGGCGGCCATGTCGACCATGGTGGTGATGAGCGCAAGGTCGGCTTCGTTGGCGCCAGCAGCTCGGGCGTAGTAGCCGGATTTTTGTACCTGGGCTTTTTCGGCACCGATCAAATCGGCAAACTTCTTGGCAAACCACGCTCCCACGTTGACCTTGTCGAGCTTCACGTGCCCAAAAGCATCACGTTCCACTTCCCCACCGCTGGCCACAATTTCGGCGACAATGTCGGCCACCGCCGCACCTTCAGACACGAACACGTTGACTGAGCCTTTGGTGTCCATGACCGCACGCAAACGCTTGGCCTCAGCAGCGATGTGTACGGGTGATTCGGGAACGTAAACGGCGTCGAGGTCGAAGAAGCCATGGCCGTAAGCGAGCGGAGCTTCGGGGCGGGCCAACAATCGTGATCGGTAGACCCGAGCGGTTTCGGCGGTAAGCCATCCGCAATTGCGGCCCATCACTTCGTGCACAATCAGCGAACGAGGATTGGCCGATCCTTCGTACACGATGTGTTCAAAAAAGATCGCGCCTTCTTCGGCAGCCGTATGTGCACCTAAAGATTGGGCGATGGGGTACACGTCGTTGTCGATAGTCTTGGGAAGACCAACTACGGTGAGGGCATAGTTGTTCGATGCTAAGTACGCAGCCAAATCCGCGGCGGTGGTATTCGTGTCGTCGCCGCCAATGGTGTGAAGCACGTTGACACCATCACGGGTGAGTTGTTCCGCGGCAACATGCAATGGATCGGCACCCTCGGGAACCAAGCCACGCTTCACGCAGTCTTTTTGGTTGGTGAGTTTCACCCGACTGTTTCCCAATGGCGATCCACCGTGGCGAAGCAGTTCTAAAGCCCCAGCCCGGGCTGCCGCATCAATCACTACAGAATCACCTTTGAGGAGGCCGGCGTAGCCGTCACGGTACCCGATGATGTCGGCGGTGGGGTCAAGCTTTGTGTAGGCGGCGATCAGACCACCAACGGAAGCTGAGAGACATGGAGCGAGACCACCAGCGGTCAACAAGGCAATTTTCATGGCTGCAACCCTAATTCCAGCTGCCCCAAACGTTTCGCTAAAAGACGAGCAACTTTGAGCACACCGAGGCTTGCTCACCGATACGCTGACGACAATGAGTCCCATGAGTCCTACGAGTGTCGTCATAGCTATTGATGCCGGTACAACGGGCGTTCGGTCGTTCGCAATCGATACCAGCGGGGCGCCGTGCGGCATGTCATATCGGGAGTTCACGCAATACTTTCCCCAACCTGGCTGGGTTGAGCATGATGCCAACGAGATTTGGCAAGCGGTGCAAACCACGCTGAGCGAATTGATCACCGAGGTGCTCGCCCCGGGCACGACCATTGCTGCAATCGGGATCACCAATCAGCGAGAAACCGTCGTCGCCTGGGACCGGGTGAGCGGGCAAGTGTTGCATCGGGCCATTGTGTGGCAGGACCGCAGAACCGCGGCCCGTTGTGATGCCCTCACTGCCGACGGGTTCCTCCCCACCGTGCGAGCCAAAACTGGCTTAGTACTTGACCCATATTTTTCCGGGACGAAAATGGCCTGGCTGCTCACCGAAGGTGGAGTGAGCGCATCGCCAAACCTGGCACTGGGCACTGTTGACGATTGGTTGGTGTGGAACCTCACCGGCGGGGTTGAGGGCGGTGTGCACGTGACCGACCCGTCGAACGCCAGTCGAACCATGCTCTATGACATCACCACCCGAGCGTGGAGTGCCGAGCTTTGCGATCGTCTTGGCGTGCCCATGAGTGCCTTGGCTGAAGTGCGAGGCAGTGCTGAACGGCTCGGTGTTGCGACCGCAGCTGTTGCTGGTGGTTTGGTGAAGGGCGTGCCGGTAAGCGGCATTTTGGG
>JAYTWN010000119.1:0-1789 GCA_043743435.1 Acidimicrobiia bacterium | reverse complement strand
GCACTCGGTTACGCCATGCGCCACAACGTACAAATCGGCAGACCGATTGGTGGAAGTGGTGCGCTGCCTGATGCTTTGGCTGGTTCGTTCGCTGCCCTGGGTGGCACGTTGCGAACCGGGGCTCGGGTTGAAGCGATTCTGTGCGACGGACCTTCCGTTCGCGGCGTTCGTTTGGTGGGCGGTGAAGTGATCGAAGCTCCGATTGTGGTGACGACTGGTGACCCACGAGCGGCACTCGTTGATTGGTTGCAGGATGCGCCGGCGTCGGCGGGAGCGTTGATCAAGCGTTACCGCGATATGCATCCCCACGACGGCTACGAATCAAAAATTGATGCCGTGATTGATGCTCCGTATTCGATTCCGGCTGTGCAGGACCGTATGCGCGCAGGTCTTGGGTTGAGCGAGCATGACACGTTGCTACCGTCGATGGTGGTCTCGAAATCGTTGACTGATTTGGCCAAAGATCATGCCGACCAGGTTGCCGGCCGCATTGCCGATCGTCCGCAGTTTTTCGTGCAGCTCCCGTCGGCCTTAGATCGTTCTGTGGCGGCTGGGTTGCCTGCCGGGTCTGAAGTGTTCAGCCTGGAAATTTTGTGGACACCGTACGCTCTGGCCGGTGGTTGGGATGGCAGCACGGAGCCGCAACGTTGGCTTGCCAAAGTCTCCGATCTGCTGACGATGGCTGACGGTAGGCCTTTCCACGAACACGTCAGCGCCCACCGGCTCATGGGCCCCCGTGAATACGAAGCCCAGTTCTCCCTCGTTCGAGGGCACGCGCCATCATTTTCGGGAACGCCGGTTACTGCCCTGCTGGGTCGAAACCGGGAACAAACCCGCTACGAAACCCCTGTGAACGGACTGTTCCTTTCGGGCGCTTCTACCTTTCCCGGTGCCGGTATCTGGGGTGCACCCGGACGCAATGCCGCCTCTGCCGTTCTTGCTTCCGATGGTGTTTCTTCCCGCGCCCGTCGTTCAGCGGTTGCGGCAACTCGCTAAGTTCGCTTCGTACCGTTTTTGAGCGTTCTTTCGTTGGTACGACAGAAGCTATCGGATCCAAAAGAGAGGTAGCCGTTATAACAAACGGTGTTTGCGTTCACGGGTTGAACAATCCACCTTTGTGTGCAAACTCGAGCCCGGGCCAACCAAGGTCGAAACTGTCGGTTGGGGAGATTGTCGCCAGTCTCGTGAACGCTGAGTTCTGACAACGTTTTGGTCAGCAAGCACGTTGGCTGTCAGCGGGGTTTTGGAGCCGGATTACGTGGTTGCCGCTTTTGCTCGTCGGCGTAGTGGTGGTTCGACGGTTGGGGGCGTGCGGCGAGGTGGGAGATCGGCAAGGAGCGCAGTGGTAGCGGCGACGATTTGATCGACGGCTGCGACAAACGCCGGGGCGGCCATGCCTGCGGGAGTAGTAATCGCACTTACTTTTCGGGCGAATTGTATGGCGGCAGATCGAATCTCTTCCGCGGTTGCTGGTGGTTCAAGTCCTCGAAGCGGCGTGATGTTTCTGCACATACCAATACGCTCGCATAGCTCTCAATGAAGGTCAAGGTTTTCAGCTGGAGCAACTTCCGTTACTGGTTCGGTGGCGGGGATCGGCTCTTGCTGTTCGTAGGTGGTTCTCGATGGTGGCCGGCAAGGGCGCGGTTTGGGGGTGCGTTTGAGTGCGTTTGAGAGGTGCGTTTGATGGTGCGTTTGGGGGCGCTCCTACACCGTGTGGGTTGACGAGCGCCCCCAAGCCGAACCGTTTTGCTCTTTAGGTACGTCGGATGCTTGTTCAGGCACGCGGGAG
>JAYTWN010000118.1:0-4276 GCA_043743435.1 Acidimicrobiia bacterium | reverse complement strand
ATCGACGAGGTTGGCACCACTGAGGCTGAACAAATATGGGATAAGCCGGACGTTCTTGTCTCGACCAGGCTCGGTCACGTCGAAGCACGCGCCGCGCTCGCTGCCGCATTTCATCAGGGGCGAATCTCCGATGACGTATTTCGTTCGGCCGTCGAAGGACTAGAAGTCTTGTGGTCACAAGTGTCCATGATCGAGATCGACGAGATTCTGATGCGGTTGGCTGGCGACCTCGCAACAACGCACGGCCTACGAGGGTACGACGCCGTGCATCTCGCTGCTGCACACCTAGTTGGCGCTGACGTTTTCAGTAGTGCGGATCGCCGGTTGTGCGCAGCAGCAAACACCTGCGGATTTCATGTGGCAAACCCAATCAACACGATCATACCGACGATGGCACTGCCGCTAGCCGACGAGGTCGTTGAGTTAGGGACTGGCACGATCAAGGACTCGGGCTCCATGGGGGCCAAGTTCCGTCCAACGCAGTAGCTTTCGATGTTACATCGGCTTGGTCAAGGAGATCATGGGGCGAATGTCGTTCGCTGAGTTGGCGGCCTTCGTTACCTTTGGTCGTGCCGCGATGGGTTCGCCACCCATTCTGGCGATTCGCCCGATTTGGACCAAGCCACGGGAATAGCCACGAGATTGCGTAAATCGATCACCAGCCCCGAGATACACAAAACTCGATGTAGGCAGGCTTGTTCATGCCCCAGCCTTAGAGTACGCAAGGAGGCAATCAGGTACTGGTAACCAGTTCATTGTTTCAAAGTCCGTTTTCGAGCACGGTACGAATCTCACCGTCACTAAAGGCACCACTAAGTCCTTTCGAGTAGACACAGGTCATCGACAGCACACCGTCGCTGAATTCGAGTTTCTTGTCTGATTCATCAATCACGCTGGAGAGTTTGATGAGCTTCAAACCTTCACGAACCGCTTCCTTGCCAAGCTCATCGGCACAAATCACGCGCAGCGCCATGTTGAGCCGATGGCAAGAGACGTTGTCGACGAAGTTCATCCCTTCGATATCGCCAACGAAGCTTTCCTCGTCAACTTCGTAACGGATAAGCGTACCTACTATTTCCACGATTTCGGCTTCTCGTTCAGGGATTGCGACTTCGAGTACTTCCTTCATTTTGCGGCGTTCGAGCATATTCATGTTGATTCCTTGGTTTGTGAGTGCGGGTTGTCTGTTGGAAGCCGTGGTTGGGTGTTGCGATTGAGTGTTGCGGTGAGTGTTGCTATGTCGCAAGCAGGTGACGAAGCGAAATCTTGGAAGGCGCTGATCCTGACGAAGCGAAATTTCTTTGACCTTTCGGGAAGATGTCTTGACCCGACATCGAACGACCATCAAGAGAATGTTGTAGGGCGAAGATAGGTGGCTCCTACTCAGCTTCGACGTGACCGAGTGGCCAGCAAGACTGATCTAAACCCCAGCAGGCGAAGCGACCCCAAAACCTTAGGCACCTAAACGCAGCTGTAAATGGAGGATTTCAAAATACGGTTGCCCGGCGGAAGGGATCGATGACTCGCTAAACCAAGCCAACGACAGAGGGGATGCGGCCGACGCAACCACCGATCCATTCCGCAAAGCACCCGCATGATTGCGATCAAACCGGCCTCTTTGTATAGGTGCTTACATTCGATTTCGACCAAACCGCGATTCGCGACTCGTTGCTCGCATCGAACGACCCGCCAACAACAACGTTCCAAGGGCCAACAACACCATCGCTACCGCCACCGTTCCCGCATTGGATGAGCCCGTGTAGGCCGGAGTGATGTCAGCGACTTGACCCTCAACCGATGGTCCAGGAACCAATGCGACCGGAATCGACGATTGTTGGATCAAAGCAGCGACGGTGAGGGTCGGAGCGGGCTGGGTCGGCGACACCACAGGCGCCTCAGCGAAGCTAAGCAGCGTTGGTGGAACGGACGGACCAGGAACCGTTGGCGTTGGAATCGACAGAAAGACCACTGACGTTGAAGGCACCAAGGCTGTCGTAGTCGTGGCAGCGAGCGTCGTGGTTGAAGTGGGCAGACAACGCGGGACACCCGCAGGATCAATAGTGGTCGGAGAAAAGGGACACCGCAGCGCCGTTGTGGTCGTGGTCGTAACACCGGGGATCGTTGTGGGGGTTGTGGTGCTGGTTGTGGTGGTTGTGGTGGGCAAACAACTCGGCACACCGGCCGGATCAATCGTCGTCGATGTGGATGGGCAAGGCAGCGTCGTCGTAGTCGTAGTTGATGACGGACAGACTGTTGCACCCGTGACACAACCGCCCAAGGTTGTGGTTGTGGAGCTTGGACACGGAGCGAGCGCCGAATTGCAAGGTGCTGCGGAAGCTACCAGCTCTACTTTACGAATCATGTTGTTTCCAGAATCAGCTACGAACAGATTTCCAGTTGGGTCAATACCGAGACCAATCAGGTCTTCAAATGTTGCGACACCTACTGCGCCGTCAACGTTTCCGTTAGAAAAAAGCTTGCCAGCAAAATCGGTGACGACTGCACCCGGAGTTACTTTGCGGATTACGTAATTGAACCGGTCGCCAACATAAAGATTATTGGCCGAGTCAATCGCCAAACCTTGCAGCTGGGAAAACGAAGCAGCCGTTCCGGTTCCGTTTACATGCTGTGCAATCCCAGACCCGGCGAAGGTTGAAACAAGCCCGGCTGGAGTGATCTTTCGAACCACATGATTTTGAAAATCAGCAACGTACAAATTGTTCGTTGAGTCAACCACGATCTCCTGTGCAGCGCCGAAACGAGCTGCGGCACCCAACAAATCTGCGTAGCCGGTCGTTGCAGAACCCGCAAGAGTTGACACCAAACCGGCAGGCGAAATCTTGCGAATGAAACTCCCACCAAAATCAGGCGAATCAGTTACGTAAACGTTCCCGCCAGCGTCGACGGTTATTCCGCCAAAGCCACCGAGAAACGAAGCAGCCGTGCCGAGCCCGTCAGCGGTACCTGCTAGTGCAGAGCCTGCGAACGTTGAGACAAGACCACCTGGAGTGATCTTGCGAATGAGAAAATTTTGTTTGTCCGTTACGTAAACGTTGTTTGCAGAATCCACAGCAGTTTTATTTGGACCGCTGAACGTAGCAGCTACGCCCTGACCATCGCCCTTGCCAGAAACACCTGAACCGGCAAAGGTTGAGACCAGGCCGCTGGGCGTGATTTTACGAATTACGTTGTTCGATTGTTCAGCAACGTACAAATTGCCGAACGAGTCAGATGAAACTCCGGTGGGAAACGTAAACGTAGCAGCCACACCCTGTCCATCGGCCTTGCCTTGAGCACCCGATCCGGCAAGGGTCGACACATCACCGACCGCGGCTTGGGCCAATCCACCGATCACGATCAGTCCACTCAGCCCGACGCCAATCACCGCGACTCCTCGCAGACACTTCAATAGTTTTGACATGAGACTCCGTCCTTCAGGCACGAATGCCAGCGCGCTTACCAACAATCTGTTGGCTTGCAACTTCACCGTACGAAAATCACCTCACCCAACGCATGAGTAGTGAATACTCATTTCCGCAGCCGCCGCAAAAAGAAACCCTCAAACACACCAATACAGGGAAAAACCCAAAAGCGGATGCCCTGCGGAATAGACCAATGACTCGTTAGACCAAGCCAACGACGGAGCGGGCGGGGCCCACGTAACCACTGATCCATTCCGCGGAGCAACCGCAGATCGGGCTGCCATTTCTTCCCTACTTTTTGACCTCCTTCTTGACCACCTTTTTCACGATCTTCTTTGCGAGGGTCGTTTTCTTCGTCGCCTTCCTAATCGCCGCCTTTTCCACAACCGGCTTCTTCGTGGTGACCGTAGGAGTTCGTTCGGCGTTGACGGCCAGGGCGGTCGTGGTGGTGGGCGCAGGTACTGTGGCCTCTGGGGTTTGGTCTACTAGTGCAAATATCAGTGCCGTGTTCGGAGTAGTCGGCACATTGGTGATTGGAAGGTTGATCGGAGGTTGCGTTACGGGCGCGGTGCCTGTTGGGCCATTCGTTGGCGGCACGCTTACGGGAGGCGAGGCAAGAATCGTGTTGACCGCAACCGTTGAGTTCACCAATCCAATGGTTGGGGGAATTGTTTGCAGCACAATCGTGGGCTTCAGCAAGCCGTTTGTGGGCGGTACCGTTTGGAACGCAATAGTGGGTTTCGGCGACGCGATCGTGACTGGAACCGTTTGATACACAATGCTTGCCTTCAAGGTTCCAACAGTTATCGGAGGAGGCAACAATGGAAAGGCTTGGGCTTTGGCCGACGATAGTG
>JAYTWN010000117.1:0-4023 GCA_043743435.1 Acidimicrobiia bacterium | reverse complement strand
GATCCGCGCAGTGATGCCAGGACCGGGCGAGAACCGAACTACTTTTTACGACCAAACCCAAACAGGTTTTGGGCTACCTTGCGCATTTGGATCTCTTCGGAGCCTTCGGTGATCCGGTAGCGGCGGTGATGTCGATAAATGTGTTCAAAGGGCATGTGGCGTGAGTAGCCCATGCCGCCACACGTTTGCATGGCCCGGTCCGCGGCGTCACAAGCAAGTCGGTTGGCCCGATAGTTGCACATGGCCACCAAATGGGTGACCTCCATGGCGGCCTTTTGATCCAACATGGTGGCCGTGTACCGGACAAGTTGGCGCAGCATCGCGGCTTCGGTATGGAGCTCAACCAGAGGGAACTGGATACCTTGGTTGGTGGAAAGCTTTTTGCCCCACGTAACCCGCTTGTTGGCATAGGCAACGGCTTCGTCGATGCAGTATTGCGCAGCGCCGAGCGATGATGCAGCTTGGCGAATCCGGTTCTCGTGCACAAAGTGTTGCGCCAAGTCGAGGCCATGATCGATCCGTCCAAAGACCGCTTCTGGGCCTACTCGAACGTCGGTCAGGGACACTTCTGCGTGATCGGTGGGCATGTTGAAGGTCCACCAGAAAAACTCCACCTTGAAACCCGGGGCGTCGGTGGGGACGAGAAAGGCCGAGATTCCCACCGGGTCACCGTTTTCGCCTGACGTACGGGCGAAAATAATGTCGTGGGTGGCGTGGTGCAGCCCAGAATTCCAGCGTTTCATGCCGCTGATAACCCATTAGTCCCCATCAGGGGTGGCCGTGGTTTCTAGGAACGTGGCATCAGACCCATGGTTGGGCTCGGTCAGACCAAAGGCCAAGCGTTTCGTGCCGTTAAGAAACCCGGGCATCCATTCTTTGATTTGTTCGGGGGTGCCGTAGTCACGCATCATCAACACGGTCGGGAAGTTGCCGACAATTGAGCTTTCGTTTTGCAAATCGTTAAACAGTCCAAGGCCCTTGTGGGCGAGGTGTTCGCGGATAATGGACATGGTGAGGTTCGAAGCATCGCGCCCTCCAAACTCCGCGGGAAGGGCCAGGCGTAACCATCCCGCGGCATCAGCGCGTCGACGCATTTCTCGAAGGAGCGCTTCCCAATCGGCCCTGGGCACACCGCCGTTTTCGAAATCAGTTCTGGCCCACTCTCGTCGATGATCGAAGAATCGCTCGTTGTCGTTTTCAGCTTGCAGCGGCGCTATTTCGGCGGCGATGAAGGCATCGAGTTGATTGAGGATGGTTTGTGTTTCAGCGGGAATGGCAAAATCCATGTGCCTAGTCAAGCAAGTACAGGGGGTATTCGCCTAGTCGAGCCCGGAACCGCATCAAAAACTTGTGCCGCGACGACGGATTTTCGGGCAGTCCGTAGCCTCCGTCTGCTCAGACCCTAGAGTTTGCCGCTATCAACAAGCTGACCGTGAGTCGGCCCAGCAGGAGGGGTTGCCATGAGCGCCTTGTTAGTAGAACCTAAGCGAGTCAAATTCGGGGAAATCTATGCCCACGAATTAACGCAAGCCGATGCCATTGATCGCATTGTTGATCGGGCTGTTTCTCGTCAGGGTGGGTATGTGGTGACCCCAAATGTCGATCACATTTGCTTAGCCAAGGAACAACCAAGGCTTCGCAAGGCCTATGACGATGCGTTCCTGTCGTTGGCTGACGGGCAACCATTGCTTTGGATGTCGAAGGCTCGGGGGAAGCATTTGCCAGAGAAGGTGTCGGGTTCAGACTTGATTGTCCCGCTACTGGTAAAAGCCGCACAGAAAGATTTACGCGTCTATTTCTTGGGGGCAACGCTGGACGTTTGTGCAGAAGCAGCAGAGAAGTTGCGGGCCACTATCCCCGGCTTGCAGATTGTTGGTTGGTCATCCCCGATGTACAACCCCGATGCCATTTCCGATGACGTGCGTGCGGCGTTGACTGATCTGGTCGCCATCAAGCCAGATTTGGTATTGGTGGCGCTTGGGAACCCGAAACAGGAGTACCTGTTGCATGATTTTCAGTCGCAGTTTCACCCGGCCGTTGGTTTGGCCATTGGGGCTTCGCTGGATTTCATTGCCGGTCGGGTTGAACGGGCGCCTAGTTGGATGAGTGAGAAGGGCCTTGAGTGGGCCTACCGGTTGTACCGGGAACCGAAGCGATTGTGGCGGCGGTATTTGGTTCGTGATCGTGCAATTTTTGGCATTTTCCTTCGTGACCTACGTGCCGATCGGCGCAAATCTTCGTAGCGGGTTCCAGTTAGGTGGCAGCTCGTAGCTCTTTTGCCTCGGGACGGAAGAGGTCGTTTGCGCGTACAGCTCCCAAGCTAGGAGCTTCCAAACGGCACTCCAAAATAACAAACGCCCTGGCAGGTTGCCAGGGCGTACACAGAGTTCTTGTTGGCCCGTGGGGCCTGCAGAGTTGCTTAGGCGGCGAGCTTGTTCAAGCGAAGCATGAGCTTCGACTTGCGGTTTGCTGCCTGGTTCTTGTGGATGATGCCTTTGGTCGCAGCCTTGTCAAGACGCTTCACAGCCATCTTGAGGGCTTCAGCGCTTACTTCTGAGCCTGGCTCAGCGGTTGCAGTACGAACAGCAACCTTTACCCGGGTCTTGAGCTCGCTCTTGACGGCCTTATTACGCGCTTGCGCCTTGGCATTTGTCAGGATGCGCTTCTTTTGGCTCTTGATGTTTGCCATGGTGCTTGTCCTACCTAAGAATCCGAAGTTGTGGGGTTGCGTTACGTGTCGCCGCAGGTGCAAGTGCCCAGATAAAAGCGAATCGCTGCAACCTGTGCGCCGCTTGTGGCGAGCAGAAAAGAATAGCACTCCGCAACCTTGTGCGAGACTCCGAAATGCTACCGGGCCCCATCTCCGCTCCGCTTCGAGCCCCGCCAGTGGGTCCTTTCCCAACCGGGAAGCCGGATTGGGGACCCGTGTGACGCTTGGCCCTTGAGCAAGCTCCATGGTCGGTTTTTCGGTTGGAATCTCGCGCATCGAGCCGTCACAAGCCGCCCTTAAGCGGTTAGCGCCGATTAAGGGTTCTGTTAAGGCGTAGGTTGGGAACTGTGGACCGGTAGGATGAGCGGGCTCTTCTGGCCCCACTGCGCCGTCACCGGCGGTGGAGGTATTTGAAAGAGATTGACCGTCGATGTAGAGCTGAGCGCTAAAGACCTTATGGACATCACCACAATCCGCAACCTCTCGATCATTGCCCACATAGACCATGGAAAATCGACGCTGAGCGACCGTATCTTGGAACTTACCGGCGCCGTTGATGCTCGTGAAATGCGTGCTCAGTATCTCGATTCGATGGACATCGAGCGAGAGCGTGGCATCACCATCAAGGCGCAAAACGTGCGGGTTGCGTGGAAGGGTCACACCATCCACATGATCGACACGCCCGGCCACGTGGACTTTGGCTACGAGGTTTCGCGATCGCTCGCGGCATGTGAAGGCGTGGTGCTTGTCGTCGATGCGGCTCAAGGCATCGAAGCGCAAACTCTGGCGAACTGTTACCTGGCGTTGGAAAACAACCTGGAGATCGTCGCCTGTTTGAACAAGATCGACCTTCCCGCTGCCGATCCTGATCGCTATGCCGCGGAAATTGAGAAGGTGTTGGGTATTCCGGCGTCGTCGATCCTTCGTATTTCCGCCAAATCCGGTGTTGGTGTTCCGGAATTGCTCGATGCGGTGTGTGAGCGAATCCCGGCTCCCGAGGGTGATATTGATGCGCCGCTGCAAGGCCTAATTTTTGACTCGTACTACGACGCGTATCGCGGTGTGGTGAGCGCGGTTCGCATCATGCACGGTCGTATGCGTACAAACGATGGCCTGTTTTACATGAACGCGAAGAGCCGGTACGACGCTGAAGAGGTCGGTGTACGTACACCTACGAATCTGCCGGTAAAGGAACTTGGCCCCGGCGAAGTTGGGTACGTAATCTGCGGCATCAAAGACGTTGGTGAGGCTCGTTCCGGTGAGACCATCACGACCTATTCCAAGCAGGCTTCCGTAGCGCTTGAGGGTTACAA
>JAYTWN010000116.1:0-23917 GCA_043743435.1 Acidimicrobiia bacterium | reverse complement strand
CTGATTGCGGTCCTCGCCTCAGCCGGTCGACATGGATCGAATCATTGCTCGTTTCGAAAACTTCTTGGCAACGGTCTAGGTTCAGTCCTTCGACCGAAGTTCGTGTCGGTGAGAGTGAAGGATCGCTATGGCTGGGCCAATGGTTGGCGTCAAGGTTGTCGAGATCGGGGTTTGGGTCGCCGGGCCCGCCGCGGCCGGAATTCTGGGCGATTGGGGAGCCGATGTCATCAAGATCGAGCCGCCGGAGGGGGATCCCTGCCGACAGTTTCACGCCATGTTGGGTGGCGACCTCCCCACTAACCCGGCGTTCGAGTTAGACAACCGGTCGAAGCGCAGTATCTGTTTGGACTTGTCGAAGCCCGCTGCCCGCGAGATCGCGCTGGAACTGATCGACCAAGCCGATGTGTTTGTGAGCAACCTGCGACCGGGTGCATTGGATCGTTTGGGTCTTGACTACGAAACCCTACGTGCACGTAATGAACGGCTTATTTACGCATCCATCACCGGTTATGGCCTTGAAGGCGATGACCGTGATCGCGCCGCATTTGATATTGGTGCTTATTGGGCTCGCTCGGGAATTGCTTCGTTACTTACGCCGCCCGGCGGCTTGCCGCCCTATCAACGCGGGGGCATGGGTGATCATCCAACTGGGATGTCGGCGGCCGCGGCAATTAGTGCTGCGTTGTTCGCGCGTGAACGAACTGGTAGGGGCCAACACGTTGCTACTTCCCTGATGCGACAAGGTATGTACACGGTGGGTTTTGATCTGAACTTTGCGCTCGGATGGGGACGAGTAGCTGCCAAAGCGACACGGGAATCGATGGCCAGCCCAACGATAAACCACTACGCTGCCAGCGACGGTCGACGGTTTTGGCTGATTGGTCTTGAAGGTGTTCGGCACTGGCCATCCCTCGCTCGAGTGGTGGGTCACGAAGATTGGATTACCGATGAACGCTTCGCCACACCACTCGACCGAATGCAAAACGCCATAGTGCTGACGGGATTGCTCGATGCAGCCTTTGCCACCAAGACATTCGATGCATGGGCATTGGAATTTGCGAAGGACCCATTGATTTTCTGGGCCCCGATTCAAGATGTGGATGAAGTCATAGCCGATCCGCAAGCCTGGGCCGCTGGGGGTTTCGTCGACGTTCCCACACCCGATGGCAGTACCACCACAATGATTGCGACCCCCGTCGACTTTGGCGGAGTGCCCTGCGAACCACGCTCCCTCGCTCCTGATCTAGGCGAACACACCCGATCAATCCTCGCCGAACTAGGCCGAGACGAGGCTGCCATAGAGGCCCTCTTCGCCAACGGCACAGCCCAAACCCACAAATGGTTCGGCGAGCCAAGCTAAAGGGCGATTTAACCAGCGCGGATAAAGGTGCGGATGCCGTCGGCAGTCATTTGCACGGCGATGGCTGCGAGGAGAACTCCAGCCACTCGGGTGATGAGCAGGATGCCGGCGTCGCGAACAAGGCGACGGATGAATTCAGAGAAGCGCATTGCCAGGTACAAAAGAATATGTACACAGATGATACCTAGAGCAAGGGAAAGCCACTGGCCTCCGGATTTGGTGCGTTGTGTGAAGACGATAGTGGCCACGATGGCACCTGGCCCGGCAAGCAATGGGGTGCCCAGGGGAACCATGCCGATGGAGGCGCGTTGCTCCGGTGAGATTGTTGTGGGCTCGACCTCGTTGTCTTGAAGCAGTTGGAGAGAAACCAAGAGCAGAAGTAAACCTCCAGCGATCTGCAGTGAGGGTACTTCGACATGCAGGTACCCAAGGATCTGTCGACCAGCAACCGCAAACATCGTAATGACGAAAAAGGCAGTCAAAACGGCCATCAACGCAGCGCGCTTACGTTCTTTGCTCGTCAAATCTCGCGTGACGGCAAGGAAAATCGGCACGGCCCCAGGCGGGTCCATAATCACGGCCAACGTAACAAACACCTCAGCAAACAACCGACCATTCATTTTTTAACCGCTCTCTGGCTTGTGGTCGCAGAATCATTTTGTCGAAGAGGATTCGCGGGAGGTTGTTTCGGTCTGATTACCCTCGCAGCGCTTTTGTGCGAGACGAAGACTTGGCTGCTCTTGGCTGTACGTGGCTGCGCTATGCCGCAGCGGGCGGGATAGCTAACCGAAAATGTTCCAGTGTTGCAATTGCCTGGTCGATCGCTTGGCGATTTGGGTTGCTGTGGCCCTCGATCCCACGTTCAAGAAGTCTTCTCGCAACTTGTGAAATGGACTCTCCGTTATTCGCTGCGAGGGTTTCCAGTTGTTTGTGGAGATCCAAGGGCAGCCGGAGTGACAGGTGTCGCATCGCCTCACTGTTGGGAAGCGGGTCGAGGCTCTGCCCGGTCTGCTCTTCCAGCCACTGAGTAGTTCTGCTTTTGCTCACGGTTCACCTCCGGCTCGGTCGATCGCTTCACCGATGGCGGAGACGATCGAGAGAATGTGCGAACGGTTTGGTTCGACCGCATCCGTCCCTTGAATCAATGCTCGAAGGGCGACAAGGATCTCGGCGACCTCTGCTCGTTCGAGCCAAACTCCGTTCGGGAGCCACTCGAGTTGTTCGTACATCGACACTGTGGGACATCGTAACACGTTCACTATTCTCCAACAACCTTGCACAACTGAGCTGATGTTCCGTAGGGTCCTGGGAATGGATCGACAGTTGACCGAGTTAGGGTTCTATGCTTTGGCGGGGGCGCCGCAATCACCGCGGGAGTTGTTGGACGAGGTTCGTGATGCCGAGGCGCTTGGGTTGGGTGCAGCGTTCATCTCTGAGCGGTTCGATATCAAAGAGGCGTGCACCATTTCGGGTGCGATTGGGGCGGTGTCCACCAATCTGCGGATTATCACTGCGGCTACGAACAACAATTTGCGACACCCAATTGTGACGGCTTCGTATGCGACAACCATGCATCGTCTCACCAACGGCAGATTCACGCTCGGTATTGGTCGGGGCATTGAGCCGTTGTTCAAAGCATTTGGCATCAAGCAAATCACCACCGACGAAATGGACGAATTTGCTCGATTGATGCGCAGGCTTTGGAAGGGCGAAACGGTGATCGGTCACGACGGACTACTCGGCAAGTATCCCGCGCTGCGCCTCGACACTCGATTTAACGAAGTCATCCCGCTTGGCCTCGTTGCCTTCGGTCCGAACTCGTTGCGACTTGGCGGCCAACTGTTTGATGACGTTATTCTGCACACTTACTTTACCGACGAGACGTTGGTACGTTGCGTCAAGACGGTGAAGGAAGCCGCTGAACGGGCCGGGCGTGATCCAGCAACCGTGCGGGTTTGGTCATGCTTTGCCACGATTGGAGATCATTTGCCCGAAGCGCTGCGACTGAAGAAATCCGTCGGCAGATTGGGAACGTACCTTCAGGGCTACGGCGATCTCATGGTGAAAACCAACAATTGGGATCCGGCCGTGTTGGCCAAGTTCCGAGCCGATCCCATGGTGCAAACGATGGGCGGTTCGATCGATTCGCGGGCTACCACCGAACAGTTGGAGCACATTGCCACGTTGCTGCCGGCTGAATGGTTGGCCCCGTCGGCCAGTGGAAGCCCAGAACAATGTGCGCGCTTAGTGCAACGCCAACGCGAATTTGGTGCCGACGCGGTTATCCTCCACGGCGCAAGCCCCGAACAACTCGCACCAATCGTGTCGGCCTACCGTCAACTGGTGCCTTAGGAGATTTGGTTCGAACAGGCTTGCGGCATCGCTTCTGCGCGATGGCGAACCTGTACGCAACGGTCGTTACCAACAACCCTTCAGCACAAGTTTGGGAGAAGGTCGAAGGGGCTAACCCAGAGTGGTTCAGGTCAAGGGTTTGTTGAACTTTTCTAGTCGAGCCTTCACGGCATCAAGGCTTTCCTGCCCGGCGTCGGTGACGGCAGTGGAGGCTTCTTTGACGCTCGTCTGAATGGATTCCTGCGCCCGTTTCGCAGGATCTTTAGCACCAAGCGTTCGAGACACCACGGTCTCGATGAACACGAAAAACAGGATCAACAACAGGATGAAACCCCACCAAGGAATCGTGATCCAGGTGACGACAATCATTTTCTTGAACAAGACCCACAGAAACCCGAGGAAGAGCGCAGAAGATATGAGGCTGGCAAGACGTTGGCGCCATTTACTGAACACCTGTCGATGGTACGCCACTCAAAGCCACATCAGCTGAACCGTTGGCTCGTTGGCTCGTGCTCCAAACCAGTGGCACTCTTGCTACTCGCCAGAGCGGTCCTTGCTGGTCTTGCCAGATAGTTGAGATCGCCGTTATCCGTCGGGATCGGCCGAGTTAGCGGGCCAGGACGACGGTGGTCCAGCGGAGGAGATCGGCGGCGGCTGCATCGGCGGTGTCGTCGCCCGTGATCCGGCGGCCCGTTACTTCGAAGCGTAGGAGGCGATTGCCTGAGGCCAGGGCGAGCGTGTCCAGGAGGCGGTGACGGAACGCCAAAAGGTCTCCCTCGTAGGCGGGCGCTAGATGGTCGCAGCCGTCCCAACCGAGGACGGTGGCTAGTCCGGGGAGCGCACGAGTTAGCGAGGCTTGGGCGAGGGCCTGCACGTGTCCGCCATAGACCAGCCGACGGCCATTGCTGGTCCTGGTGACGTCGCGATGCACAACTGCTTGATTGAACGTCATTCGGGCCAACGCTGGGGCCAAATCCACGTGGTCGCGCATGGGGTCTTCAATTTGTTCGCCAATCGCCCAATCCGTCGTCAACGGAAGTTCGGCCAGGTTCCAAGCAGGTACGTCGGCAACGAAGGCATCGAGAGGAGTGAGCTCTGAGGGGCCGGGAATAGTTGAGGTGTGTCCGGGGGCGGCAGAACCGCGGCAGGGGAGCAGGGCGCAACGCTCATAGGTGGCAACCGGACCAGCAGCCGTATGGGATTCGATACCGAGCCACACCTTGCCCCGGAACACGCCGTCTTTCGGTGAAGCATCAGAGAGTCCGAGGACCTTGGTTGTGGTCACCAACGTTTCGCCAATCGTGACGGGACGATGAATGCGCACGGTACGGTAATACAGATTGGCGATTGCTCGGCGGGTAGCTCCGGTGGTTTGGCCGATGGAGTATTGCATGACCAGGCCGGGATTTACGAGTGCACCCGTGCCGCCCATGGTAGCGAAGGCCCGAACATCGACCGATGCGATGTGCTGATCGCCGCTGATGGCCCGGTAGATCACGTTGTCGGCCTCGGTGAAGGTAACCGGAGGAAGCGCAGGTATGATCATACCCAATTGGAGTTCGTCGTAAAAGGGCCCGTCAAGAATCATGCCGCGAGTCTACGGGCATGGCAGATTGGTGAGCCAAGCGGCAAGGGGACAACGGCAACGGAACGGGCAGGACGCAAAGTTCCGCCGGGCCAGGCTGTTGCTTTGCGGGTTGTCGGACTGGAGCAAATGTGCGGGAAGCTGTTGGGGATCGTCTTGGAGGGTGTTGCTATGGACCACATTGAAATTCGCGGGCTGCGCGTTGTTGGCATTATTGGGGTATTGCATGAGGAGCGGGTTCGGGCTCAGCCGTTTGAGGTTGATCTCGATCTTGAGGTGGACACTCGGGAGGCTGGGGCTACCGACGATGTGCGGTCAACGGTCAGCTACGTAGATCCCATCGAAATTGTGGAGCGGATTATTCGTGACGAGCACCATGAGCTACTCGAAAAAGTAGCGGCCCGCATCACCGAAGACCTGCTGATCGATACGCGCATTTCTGCCGTTGAAGTGACCGTGCGCAAGCTTCGCCCGCCAATTCCATCGGACATGCATTCGACCGGGGTTCGCATTCGCCGGAGTAGGTCGCAGTTGGCCGTTGAGCGTCGTCCTCGGGTTCGGGCGTATGTGGCATTGGGGTCAAACTTGGGTGATCGTCGGGCGAATTTGCGTGCGGCGATTGAGGGGTTTGATGGTGTTGCTGCGCTTTCGGGTGTGTACGAAACCGAGCCGGTTGGTGGACCTGGCGGACAGGGTCGGTACCTCAATATGGTTATTGCCCTGGATACGGATTTGGATCCGTTCGCGTTACTGGCGCGCTGCCGCTCATTGGAAACCAAGGCGGGGCGGGTGCGAACGGTTCGTGATGCGCCGCGTGAACTTGATGCCGATGTGCTGTTGTATGAGGATGTAACTATTCAATCCGTTGAGCTCACCATTCCCCATCCGCGCATGTGGGAACGCCGATTCGTAATGGCTCCTCTGGCCGACGTTGCCCCCGACAAGGTGCGTGCTGATTGGGAAACTACGTTGCCGGTCGATGGAGTCCATCGGGTTGACGGGTTTGAGATATCCGGACTTGATTTGCTTGGAAACCGTAAGTAAACAGATCGTTATGAACTGGTTGGGTGTGTCATCCGACGGCGGCGATGGATGCTTGGACCGATCGAACGTGAGCGGGGTAGTGGACGCGTCCGTAATCGACGTTGGAACGCAAAACGATTTCGAGCAACTCATCGTGCTGTTCAGTGCGTCGCCATGGCAGGGCAATGTAGATCGGCAAATCATACGCGCGCAGACGATCCAAATTCGAGTAGATGTGTTTTTGATAGTGGTAGCGGCTTTCCCACTCCCAACCCAGCGGCGCGAAACCAGTACCGGGATCCAAGATGATGTTCTGCCGGATGCCCCACTTCGTGGCCTCGGCAAGCTTTGCGTCAAACCACTCGCACATCACCTCAACCGCATCCCCGTGAACGTGTTCGAGATGCAACGGATCCACACCCAACATGAAGGGAAGCACCACGGGAACCTGACGTTGCGCGGCCAGCTCCCACATCGCTGGTTGTTGCAGTGCGTCGGCGGCGTTCATCACGTTTGCCCCCGCATCCAGGGCGCGGCGCATGATCTCGGCACTCCAGGTGTCCACACTCAGATCCACCGGATTGCCAGGGCGTATTGCTCGGATGGCCGGAATCAAATCCGCCAGACGTGCCCACTCGGTTTCCACGCCAACCTGGGTGGCCATAAACGTCGACCCTTGACCGCCCAGATCAACGGCATCGGCACCGTCGGCCAGCAATTGGTTGGCCCGAGCCACCGCATGTTGAGCGCCGATCACGATGGAGTCTTTGTTAAACGAATCCGGGGAAGCGTTACACACGCCAAAAATCTTCATGAGCATTCCACGGTAGCGCCGTGACTGAACAAACTGCCATTACCCGACGCTACGGACTCGCCGAGTTGCCGTTGACCGATTTGGTTGAGCGCAAGCGTGCCCAAGGGCTGAGCGTGGCTGTGATCATTCCGTGCAAAAACGAGGCGGCGACGGTGGGAACGATTCTGTCGCAGATTACCGCTTCGCTCTACTCGGGCACAGATCCGGGTGCGGGCGCCTTGGTGGATGAGCTGATCGTGATGGACGACAACTCCATTGACCATACGGCGGCGGTTGCGTTGGCGGCGGGCGCACGGGTGGTTCGCGTCGCCGAGGTGTTGAGCGCGCAAGGGCCCGGTGTGGGGAAAGGCAACGCGTTGTGGGCTTCGGTCGCGATCGCCTCGAGCGATGTGATTGTTTGGTGTGACGGCGACTTGGTGTCGTTCACGCCCGATTACGTCCGTCGTTTGGTGGCGCCGTTTTTGATTGACCCGAATCTCGCCATGGTCAAGGGCTATTACGAGCGCCCGCTTGATGCAGTTGGATCCGGCGGCGGACGAAACACCGAACTGGTGGCACGTCCCATGTTTCGGTTGCTGTTCCCGGCCCTGGCCAACATCAGCCAGCCACTGGCCGGGGAATACGCCATTCGCCGATTGGTAGCTCGGAAGGTGCCTTTCGCTCAAGGTTACGGGGTCGAAGCCGGGCTGATGATCGACGTGGCAGCGCTGTGTGGCGCCTCTGCGATTGGTGAAGTGGACCTTGGGGTGCGACGACATCGCCATCGAACACTCGTTGAACTCGGGCGACAATCCGCCCAGGTCATGCATGCCATCTTGCTTCGTGCCGGGGTGTCTTCGGCGCAAATGAATCCAGTACTGCCCATGGACCGTCCGCCATTGGACAGTCTGTAACGGCTTACACGCGAAGTTTCGGTTCGCCCGTGCTGGTGCTCGAAATGCTGATGGGCCCGAACTCCGCCCTTTGTTTCAGGCCCATCGGGTTGCTACTTCACCCGACCGGCAAGTGCTGATCAAAGCTTGTGCATTTAACGCTGCCGTGCCGACCTCGTTACCCGGACAGTCGAGTGTCCTCTCCAACTGGCCGGATCTCGTATCCAACTGGCAAGCCGGATCGGGAGCACCTGCTCCAGTAAAAGTAATCAGTCGGAGGCGGGGAGGGCTTTGGCGCCCTTGACCTCGCACAGCACATCGCCAACCGCAAACCCACCCTTGCCTGCCTTGGTGCACAAAAGTTCAAGGGTCTCGTCGGCATCGGTGTAGCGCTTGCCCATCAATGCCCCGGCGTCGTGACCCTCAACCAGTGTGAGATCGGCACTGCGGTCGGCAGCGGCCGTAAGCGCAGGATGCCCGCCAATGCGAAGTTCGATGGGATCCTTCGGCGCACGAACGACGATGCCTTCGGTGAGACATGCCGCTCCGAATACTTTGGTGCCGGCTTTGAGGGTGATCGACATGGTATGTAAATCCTTTGTTGACGTTTCCAGTTTGCTCCGATCACCGTACCTGCCAACGAGCCGGATTTCCTAGCTACTCGCCGAGATCATCCTGCGAGCCCACTGCTTTGAAAAAGTTGATTGCTCCGATAGAGGATAAAACCGATTCGTTCCGCGAAGAGGCTCGCAGGATTCGTTAGCTCTTCTGGTCCCGGAACGCTGCTTCGACCATACCGTTGCCGATTGCGAAAAACGTTGGAGCCCAAAGGCCCACGAAAATTCCGAAACGCTCTGCGTGCGCCTCATCCTTTCCCTTTTTCGCGTTCCAAATAGCGATGCTTGCAGCAACTGAAGCAAAGCCTGCTGCGTACATGAGGTCCGATGAGAATCCGAGTGTTGTTAGTTTTTTGAGCATGCTGAACCGTAAGGCACTCTTTGCCGTTACTTACCTATCAGTCGCGACAAATGTTTGTGAGTGTCAATTTGGGTCCTGTTGCTTTGAACGCTTAGCTTAGGAACGTTGGCGTGCTTACCGACCGGTTCACGCACGAGGGCGCAAATATGTTCCGTTGGTAATCGAGGTCCAGAGCAGAGTTTGTTGGTTGCATCACGTCGACTTCAACCCCTTGAGCGGCGACTCTCAAGCCAAACGAAGCGAAACAGAGGCGAACATTTGATTGGTTCTCCTACCAGACTGGCGGGAAGTCTCTAGAGCGACAGATCTTTCGTTTGACCCAGAACGTGAGGCGAGGATAAAGGTCAGCCTCTACCCAAGAGAGAAGGATTTATGCCGGTAGGCCGGGGCGGTCGGAGGAGACAAAGGTCTCTTCGATCGCCGTTGCCTACCACCCTTGACTGCGATGAACGGGTGTTTTCCCAGTTGGAAGAGGGTGTATCGGTTTTAGGTCCTATTGCAAAATCGGAAGCTTGAGCGTAGGGTTTGAGCAAATGCTTTGACCTCTCGCTTGGTCTGGCGTACGATCCTCAGGTGCTCACAAACGAAGCCTCCCAAAACGCCGAAGCAAGCCTTCAAATTTTTGCCACTCCGGTCGCACGTGTCGTGCAGCCGTTGCATCTGTCTATTGTTGACGCCACTTGGGACAACCGGTCGTGGCGCCAGCAAGCTGGATGCGCAAGCCTCGACACGAACATGTTTTTTCCTACCGGGCTAACCGGAAGCTCGATTGAACAAACCAATTTGGCGAAGTCGGTGTGCAAGGACTGTCCGGTTGCAAATCAGTGCCTCGAATTCGCGCTGCGAACGTTGCAGGATTACGGCGTATGGGGTGGCCGAACCGAAGAGGAACGCCGAGTCATCCGCAGGTCGCGTCGCGCCGCCGCCAGAAAAGCGGCACTCGCCGCGAGTGAGGCTCGTGCCGCATCGGAACGTGAGGCGCATAATCGCCAGTGGGTCACTGTTGGCGCTTGATTCGCTTGGCCAGGGTCCGGCGGCACAAACCGGAACGGCAGTGTTTCTTCCATGTCAAATGAATTCGTTGCGTCGCTCGACGACCGCTCGGAATCCCAAGACATGAAAGCGCTGCTTGAGGAGCGTCTTTCTCAACGGTGAATTGTTTGGTTCAGGGCGATTGGAACTGAGCGAGATGCTGGCCAAGCTTGACGTCGGAACCGGAGCCCGGGATGCATTCAAACTTGTGTCCAAGGAGCCCATCGACATGCTGATCATCGGAGGGGGTCCCGTGGGCGCAGCGGCTGCGGTGTATTAAGCCCGAAAGGGGATCTGCAACCGTCACAGCTAGCGTGTTGCGCATGATCCAGCTCAGTTTTGATGAGTTGCACGGTGCTCTGAAATTCGGTGGCGAATCGTTGGCGCTGCGAGTTCCCCCGGTTGTCCTGGTCGATCTCACAAGCAATCCCAATCTTTTCGAGGCGCCTCGGAGTTCCCCGGTTGTTGATGGTTCTCTGTCTATGCCCTGTGTGGTCGTTGGCATTGGAGATCAATTGCGGTTAGCTCACATTGGTCGGGCGGCCGAGCTTGTCGATGTTGTGGTTGCTTCTGTCGACGATGCGGCGGAGATCGTTGCTGCGATAACCAGGTCACCGCTCGCTTCTGTGGCATTGGTGCTGTTGCTGCGTGGTCGTGATCGTCGTTCGGTCGACGAGTCCCTTGTCGCAGAGTCGATGACGTATTCGTTGCTGCAAGCCGGGCCGGAGTTTGCTGCGTGGAGGTCGTCGTATCCGTCGTCTCGGTTGGCGTCCTCAGCTTCGTCGGCTTGGTCGGCTTGGTCGGATTTGTCGAAATCTTCGCTGGGTATCGAAGCCGAGCCGGTTTTGGTCGCCCGTTCAGCAAACGAGTTGTGCGTGACCCTGAATCACCCAGCTCGTCACAACGCCTACTCTGCCGCCGTGCGTGATGGTCTGGTCGCTGCGCTGGAGTTGGCCGTTGTCGACGAAGACCTTCACGTTGTGTTGAACGGAAACGGCCCGTCGTTCTGTAGCGGGGGAGAGTTGACGGAGTTTGGCTCGTTCGCTGATCCAGCTTCGGCGCATCAAATACGCCTTACTCGCAGTGCCGCTCGTCAACTTGTGCGGATCGCCGATCGCATAACCATAAGTGTGCATGGTTATTGTTTGGGTGCTGGGATCGAGCTCGCTGCGTTTGCTTCGCGAGTGATCGCACATCCTAAGACTCTCTTTGCTCTTCCCGAACTTGCCCTCGGGCTCGTCCCCGGTTCAGGTGGAACTGCCAGCCTCCCGCCCCGAATCGGCCGACACCGAACCGCCCTTCTCGCGCTGACCGGTCGCCGAATCGACGCAGCCACCGCCCTCGACTGGGGTCTTATTGACGAGGTCGACCCCGGATGATGGTGGTTCGTACGTGTGCTGATGATGGGTGGGTAAGCAGTTTCGAAAGGGAGAGATCAAGCAGGCAGAGGGTGGCTTCTGAGCCGATGGTGATTCGTCGAGGCGCCCCTCCGGGTTTGTCTGGAGCGGTGAGGAACAGGTTCAGAGCGGCATCGGGGGATAGGTGTTCGTGTGCGCCAAGGATTCGTTGACTTGGGGTTTGGCGGTCGATTGCTGAGGCGATGGCGACCCAGGGGTCGGGCGGGCCAAACGGAGCGTCGGTGCTGCCGCCGACCGGGATGCCAGCTTCGACGAGTGAACCGCAACGCCACAGATGAGGCTGGTCGTGAGTGTCAACGTCGGCAAGGTAATCGTCACCTCGGTCGGCAATGAAGCCTGGTTGCGTAACCACCGTGAGGCCTAACTCAGCAATTCGAGTAACAAGCTCGAATGGGATCACGGCGCCGTGTTCGATGCGATCCCCGGGAACTGCGCCAACCTCATCCCATGCAGCGAGGGCCATGACGATGGCGATGCGCGTAACGCAATGAATTGCGATGGGCCGTCCGAGTTTTCGACACTCGCGGAATACGGCGATCAACGCATAGAGGTTTGGTAGCCCGTGATCTGCGAGCACCAACTTGACGGGGCCGCGGGGCACATCAGGCTCGTGTCCGGGTGGCAAGTCGATTCCACCCATGACAACGATTTCCTGAGGAAGGTCACCGTTGCGTTGCGCGCTTCGCAACAGCGTGAGGTCGTCTCGGGTGGTGGTTGGCGTTGCGTCGGTGAGGCCAGTGATTCCATAGCTCGCAAGCTCTGCCCCGGCGCCAGCGAGGTCAATTGGGGTTCGTGGGACTCGCGCGCCCAACCAATCGTCGACGCCATAGAACACCCCATCTGGGAATCCCTCTGCATCAAGTTCGATGCCATCGGGAAGATTGCTCTGTGCACGTAGTAGATCGAGGCCGACGGCCTGGAGTGCTGCGGTATTGAGGAACCAGGCGTGTCCGGATCGATGCTGGATGCGCACCGGTCGGTTGGGAAGAAGCGAATCGAGAACGAATCGATCCAGGGGTCCTGCTATTGACTCGTGGTAACCAACCCCTCGCAACCAATCACCGGGTTTGCGAGTTGAGGACGCTGCTGCGAGTTTGGCTCGAAGCTGGTCGACGTTGGCCGCAACTTTAGGTCCACACTGCACCGATGATCTTGCCGCGGCAAAGGCCAGGATGTGGGTGTGGTGATCGTGGAGACCGGGAATGAGGGCGCCACCGCAGGCATCGACAAAAGTATCTGCACGTACGAATTGTTGAGGGGACCGCTCGGCGCGTGGGGCAATCGACTTGACGAGTCCATCGACGATTTGGACATCCACCAGCTGTCCTTCGACTTCAGCGTTGGCAACGGTGAGGCGATCGCTTTCGCCTGTGTTGAAGCTCACCGAACCCATCCATCAATGCGTGCGTGTATCGCGTGCAATGCGTCGATTGAGTCACGTGAGTCGCTGGACTTTGCCGCCTGGCCGAATGCCGAACACACCAAGGAAGCCAGCGGGTGATAGCGCCAGTGAGTCATGTTCTTCCCGCGTGTCTGGCCCATACAGCTTCGAGAACTGCTTGGGAGTGTGTGCCGAACGTCGGAGGCTGATGTGTCGTAACCCGGGCCCTCGGAGCTGCCACATCACCCGTCCAGTGCAGGGTCGGGCCCCAGGCCATTGACTCAGCAACGCGACGCAGCGATACGTCGAGCAGGCATTGTTGGTTGCTGCCTAACGCTTCGATTACAGCGCAAGCAGCTATGAGTCCGGTTCCCGGGTCGGCGATGGCGTCGGCACAAAAGACTGGCTGGCTGCCCTCCCAGGCGACAAGCCCTGCGGCAACTGCGGTATCGTCTCCAAATCCGATTCGGTTGGCCTCGGGGCCCGCTGCGCCGTGTCCGGTGATTTGTAGCCACACCGAAATTCCTGCCGTTGACATCAGTGATACTCGGTTGATCCCCAATTGCTCCAGCGCGCGCGCTCGTGAAGCTTCTATGACCACATCAGCGGTGCTGAGCAAATCAATAAGTGCACGTAGGTCTTCGTTTTTGGTGAAATCGAGTGCGACGGATTGCTTCTGTCCGTTTAATAGGGCAAAAAATTCTGGTGAACCGTTTCGAGCGCCGTCGGGCCGTTGGGTTGATTCGACCTTGATAACTTGGCAGCCAGCAGAAGCCAACAACTGTCCGCAAAGTGGCCCTGCCCAGAGGGAAGAAAGATCCACAACTCTGATGGGAATGGAAGTTTTGTCGTTCTTCTGAGGGACTCTGCTGCCCAATCGTGACGAACGAAGTACGCCTTGTTTTAGGCGTTTTAGCGTTTTTGGCGGTTGTAGGCGTTCGAGGCGTTCTAGGCGCTGGTGTGTCGGGAGCGTCCGGTCGGTTGTTGTTGTTGACAAAGAGTCGTGGCCACGGACCAAACGCTTTGGGTGATCGGGTAAAGCACTCTCGGGTAAAGCCGCGATGGCCAGGCCCAATTCGACCCCGCGTTCGACAAGATAGTGGGCGTTTTGCGCTCGCACCGAGCCTGCCAGCAGCGACCAAAGGTCTTCGTCAGCGATTACTGAGCTCGAGGCGGCCAATTCGAGCGTGGCCAACGAGTCGCCGATCAAGGCAGGCAGCAAGGCAGGAAGAAGAGCTAGATCGTCTGCGCGGGCGAGGCTGAGGGCCAGGTATCCATCGGCGGTTTGCAGCATCCGGGTTGCGCCGCCACAACTTGTAGAACCCCGTCGGCTTAGGCCCGAAACTGCCGCCCGTTCGCCGAGTAACGCCAAAGCATCGACGCGAACTTCGGTGCCAAAACGTCGTGAATGTTTAGCCAGCTGTCGGGAAGCGGCATCGAGCACTTCGACGACACCCGCAGGACACCCCAGTGCTGGTCCATCGGCACGCCCGGTTAGCCACATGGCTCCCGATTCAGCCCATCGTCGAGCAAGAGCTTGTAGGTGATCCGGCGATTGCAGTTCAACATCGGAGGGCATGTGCTTGCGCTCAAAATCCCTATTCGTCACCCTCGCCACGTTACGGGTTCGCGAGCAAGACGAGATCAAAAGACCGAACCCGGGCGGTGAAGCCTGAACGCTAAGGTCGTCGAGATGGAACTGCGCATCTTTACCGAACCTCAACAAGGAGCTACCTACGACACGTTGCTCGCTGTGGCCAAAGCCGCCGAGGCCCTCGAATACGCGGCGTTTTTCCGATCCGACCATTACTTAAAGATGGGTTCGGTAAGCGGCGAACCTGGCCCAACCGATGCCTGGATCACCCTGGCCGGGCTGGCTCGTGACACCAAAACCATTCGGCTTGGCACCCTGGTCAATGCAGCAACGTTCCGCGAGCCCGGTCCTCTTGCCATCATCGTTGCCCAGGTCGATGCCATGAGTGGAGGTCGTGTCGAACTTGGACTCGGCTCCGGTTGGTACGCAGCGGAACACACCGCCTACGGCCTTGAGTTTCCGAGCCTGGGCGAGCGATTTGAAAAACTTGAAGAACAGCTAGCCATCATCACTGGGCTTTGGGCTGCAGAAGGTCTTTTTTCGCATGCGGGGAAACACTTTCAACTGGTTGATGCGCCGCCGTTTGTGAAGACCACCCAAGCCAGGCTGCCCATTGTTATTGGTGGTGGCGGCCCGAAACGGACACCACGCCTCGCCGCTACCTATGCGTCGGAGTTTAACGTGCCCTTTGCTCCGATTGGTAAGATGAAGGAACAGTTTGCGCGCGTACGACTGGCCTGTGAAGCACAACAACGCGATCCAGCGACCATGGTGTGGTCTACCGCGCAAATAGTTTGCTGTGGGCGTGACGAAACCGAAATTGCTAAGCGCGCAGCACGAATAGGCCGTGAAGTCGCGGAGCTTCGTGAAAATGGTATCGCCGGAACGCCCGACGAAGTTGCACAAAAACTCCGGACCTTGGAAGCAGCTGGGGTCGAGAGGATGTATCTCCAAATCATGGATCTGCACGACCTCGAACACCTGCAGTTGTTGGCCGAAACCGTCCGCCCTCAGCTATGAACCGGAACGGCGTGGCTCAAGAACTTTCCGTTGATTCCTACTATCGCTTTGTCGTTGTTGAGGATCCAAAAGAACTCGCCCTTGACGCAGAGATCATTCTCGATTCATTTGGGGTGCTCGGTACGGTGCTCGTAGCGACTGAGGGAATCAACGTGATGTTGTGTGGGTCCACTGCCTCGCTCGATGGCGCCAAATCGTGGTTTGAATCTGATCCGCGATTTGAGAATCTGTTTGTAAAACGCACGAGCTGCGAGGGCCCGGTGTTTCGGAAATTGAAAATCAAAGTCAAACCAGAGATCGTGCCCTTAGGTTTGGAAGATTTCAATGGTGCAGTGGGTGGAGGTCGAGCGGTTTCGCCGAAGGAATGGGCCGAACTACTTGCCGACGACAACCAAGACAATGTGGTGGTTCTTGACAATCGCAATTCCTTCGAGTTCGGGTTGGGTCGATTTCGCAATGCTATTGATCCTGGGGTCAAGAATTTTCGTCAGTTCGCGGAGTATTTTGATGCGCACCTGCCTGAGTGGGGTGATCGAACGATTGCCATGTACTGCACGGGCGGAATTCGGTGCGACAAAACCGCGGCATGGGCGGCCACCCGTGGGGTCGAAGTGGTCACCCTTGACGGAGGGATTCTCAATTTCCTTCAACGGGCCGATGAGCCTGCGAAGTTCTGGGACGGTTCGTGTTTTGTGTTCGACGATCGACGGGAGTTGACGGTGGATCTGCAGGTACGTGCGCCCGTATCACGTGATGGGTCACCAACTGCTTGAGGCACCGGTTCAGGGTCGATGAGCTGCGCAGCCGTGAAGGCGGGCCACCTCTACCTGCACGGTGAGCAGGTGTTCATATTTTGGAAACAAAACTGAATCACCAGAGAAACCCCCTTCGGAAATGCTCTCTAGCGCCAAGTCACCGAACCCACAACTCAACCTATAGAAGTGGCCTTGGCAGGGGAATGTGAACGATGTTTGCCGCTATTGATTCGGGAAGTACCGCTTGGGTGCTGGTTTCTGCCGCACTTGTGCTCTTCATGACCCCAGGCCTGGCCTTCTTCTACGGGGGAATGGTGCGAGCCCGCCACGTGCTGGGCATGTTGATGCAGAACTACTTCGCCATGGGCATCATCAGTGTGCTTTGGGTGCTGATTGGCTTCTCGCTGGCTTTTGGCGACGGCGGCGGATTCATTGGCAACTTTGACTTCGCGGGTTTGGCCAACGTGGTGGGAAAAGGCGCCAAGGTTCTCCCCGGGTACACGGGTGATTTTGCTCTGGTGATTCCTCCGCTGCTGTTCGTTGTGTACCAAATGATGTTCGCCATCATCACCCCCGCGCTCATCACCGGCGCAACTGCAGACCGCCTGAAATTTACCGGTTACGCGGCGTTCATTTCGATCTGGTTGCTTGTCGTCTACGCCCCGGTTGCTCACTGGGTGTTCAGCCCCACCGGGTGGTTGTTCAAGCGCGGAGCCCTCGACTTTGCCGGCGGTGCCGTGGTGCACATCAACGCTGGTATTGCCGCACTCGTTGTGGTGAAAGTCATCGGGCCTCGTAAAGGTCACGGCAAAGAACCAATGCCACCACATTCGCTGCCCCTCACCCTGCTTGGTACTGGGATCCTGTGGTTCGGTTGGTTTGGCTTCAACGCCGGTTCCGCCTTGGGTTCCAACGAGCTCGCCGTGCAGGCCTTTATGAACACCCACATTGCTGCCGCTGCGGCCATGTGTACCTGGCTCGTGGCCGAACGCATCAAGGGCGGTCACGCAACAACCTTGGGCGCAGCCTCTGGTGCAGTAGCTGGGCTTGTCGCCATCACGCCGTGCGCTGGTTTCGTTTCCACTATGAGCGCGCTGCTCATCGGTGCGATTTCCGGCGTGGTTTGTTACCTGGCCCTCAAGTTGAAGGCCATCTTCAAACTCGACGATGCGCTCGACGTGATTGGTGTCCACCTGGTTGGTGGTTTGTTGGGTTCGTTGCTTTTGGGTTTGTTCGCTACGAAAAGTGTGAATGGTCTCGGTGGCGATGGCCTGTTCAATGGCGGCGGAACCAAGTTGCTGCTGAACCAAATCATTGCTTCGGGAGCGACACTGGCCTGGTCTGGTGTGCTTTCCTTGGTAATTGCGCTGGCTATCCATAAGACGATTGGTCTGCGGGTTACCAGTGATGATGAAGCTGTGGGGCTCGACCTCTCGCAACATCAAGAAACGGCCTACTCATTCTCTGGAAGGATCTAAGGCTATGAAGATGGTTACGGCAATTCTCAAACCGTTCAAACTCGACGATGTTAAAGACGCATTGCAAAAAGCTGGGGTCAATGGCATGACCGTCAGCGAGGTTCAGGGCTTTGGTCGTCAGCGTGGTCACACCGAGGTCTACCGCGGGCAGGAGTACACCATTGACTTCGTTCCCAAGATCCGGATCGAAGTGCTTGTTGCCGACGACGAAGCCGATGGTGTTGTCGATGCCATTGTCGCTTCCGCTCGCACCGAAAAGATTGGTGACGGCAAAATTTGGGTGACCGCAGTCGAAAACGTTGTACGCATACGAACCGGCGAGCGCGGCGACGACGCGATTTAGTGCTGGTTCTACGGCGGGGCACGTCTTTGGATAACCGAGGGAACTTGTGAATCGGCGAGAGCTGTTATCGCAACACGTTGGTTCGCCAGCGTCGTTGCGTGCAGACCTTGCCGATTGCGCGTTCGGGCGCATCCGCGAAGTAGCCGTTGATCACCTGCCGCAAGGTTGGGCCATCGTTGCCTTGGCGGGCACGGCGAAACTGCAACTATGTCCGTGGAGTGATCTTGATCTTGCCCTAGTACATCCTCAAAAAGTATCGGCTGAACTCGTTAGCCAAGCGGCCCAGGCTCTTTGGTACCCGCTGTGGGACGATGGTTGGACGGTCGCGCCGATCGTCCACACCATCAAATCGGCCTTGGCTTTGGCTGACAATGATCTGGTCGCTGCGACTGCCTTTTTGAACGTTCGTCCTGTCGCCGGGTCGGAGACAATCGCCGACGAATTGGCTGCGGGCGCGCTCAACCGATGGCAAAAGGCTGGTGCAAAGCGGATCGTTGGTGTGGCTGAAACCGTCGCTACCCGTCATCACAAATATGGCGAAGTGGCGTTTATGTTGGAGCCCGATCTCAAAGAAGGTCAAGGATCTCTTCGTGACCTTCACGCCATGGACTGGGCTATCGCCACGGGCCGTCCAGAAGTCGTCGCCCGCATGGAAATCCAGCGTGAGGGGCTTACGGTTCACGAAGAGCTGTTGCTCGATGTTCGTACGGTTCTGCACTCTGTTTGTAAGCGCGCAAACGATCAGCTACACCTTCAGGATCAGGCTGCGGTCGCGGAAGCGTTTGGCATTTCCGACGATGAACTCATGCGACGGATCTCTGTAGCGGGCCGAGAGATTCAGTGGACCAGTGAGCGTTTCTGGGAGCAAATGAACTCTCCGAAGGTTGCGTTGCCAACAGTTCGTTACGGCGATGGTGTGGAGCTTGTAAACGGACGCATGACGCTCTCGGCATCGTTTGCTGGTTCGGGTTTACTAACTTTCCCTCCGGATTCAGGGGCCAGGGAACTCTCGGAGGGGTTAACGGCTTCGGGCTTGGTCACTGCAACGGATATGTTGCGAGTTGCCGCAGCAGCCGCTCAAGCCAACGTCACGATTGCTACGTCTACATTGGATCGCTTCGCTGCCGAAGTAGCAATGATCGAGACTCCTTGGCCCGCTGCGGCACGAGCGTCGTTTGTGCGGCTGTTGGGGGCGGGTCGCAGTGCGTTGCGGGTGATTGAGGCGCTTGATCGTTTCCGGCTATTTGAAAGAGTTCTGCCAGAATGGGAAGCAGTTCGCTGTAAGCCCCAACGCAACGCCTATCACCGCTTTACTGTGGATCGGCATCTTTGCGAAACGGCCATGAACGCCGCTGCGTTGGTTCGCTCGGTGCATCGACCAGACCTGTTGTTGGTGGGTGCACTCCTTCATGACATCGGTAAGGGGTTTCTGGGTGACCACACCGTTGTCGGTATGGAACTCGTTGCCAATATTGGGGCCCGCATGGGTTTCGATGCCGATGACACAGCAGTGCTTGTCGCCATGGTTGCCCATCACCTCTTGTTGCCCGAGGTTGCCACTCGCAGGGATCTTTCCGAACCGGCGACGATTGAATCGGTGGCATCAGCGGTGCAGTCGATCGAAGTACTTGAACTGCTAGGCGCGCTTACCGAGGCCGATAGTTTAGCGACCGGGATTACGGCGTGGAGCGATTGGAAGAAAAAGCTTCTTACGCAATTGGTTGACTTAGTGCGAGCCCATCTTTCCGGTGTCACGCTGCCCCCAAGCCTCGAAGAGTTTCCCTCGGCCTGGCACCTCGAACTGCTCGATACCGCCAGAGCCGATGGGGAGCTGCGCATAGTTCCCAGGGATGGTTTTTGCACCGTCGTTGCGCGTGACCGTACTGGGCTGCTCGCTTGCGTTGCGGGTGCCCTTTCGTTGCATGGAGTAGAGGTTCGTTCGGCCAATGGCTGGAGTTCTCTCGATGGACTTGCGGTGGAGGAGTACAGGATCGAGCGTCGTTTAGGCGGTGAACCGCCATGGAGCAAGATCGAACGGGATTTGGCAAAAGCCCTCAATGGCGATCTCGATATCGGCGAGAAACTGAGAGAACGAGCCCTGGCTTACGCCGGAACCAAACGACGAACCAGCGCAGCGCCAGCCGCCCCTCCTGCGGTTGTGATCGATACGCAAGCCAGTGCAAGTTCCACGCTGATAGAGGTTCGAGCCCCCGATCGTGTTGGCATTCTCTATGACGTCGCCGACGTGCTGGCCCAAGCCGGCCTGGATATTCGTGTAGCCCTCGTCGAAACCCTCGGTAACGAAGTAGTCGACGTCTTCTACGTCTGCCAGAACTCCGGACCAATTACTGACCCAACCGTGCTCGTAACCCTCGAAGCCGCCCTAATTGCCCGCATCACCTAATTTCCCCTTGACGGAGTAATTCGAAGTGGGCTTACATTGGCGGCTCTCGGCGACAAAAATGTTGGCCAATAGCAATTAGGGCCAGGCTCCTTCAAACGGGTTCAAGGTTTCTCTATCCTGGGACTGTGTCGTTCACGATCTCTCATGTTGCTGCGGTTTTGCCTTTGGTAGCCATCATTGATGGTCCGGGACGTGCTCAGGCCAAGGCTCGCGGCAGACATTCGGTTGGCGCGTCGCCGTCGAATGCCCCAGCAGACGGTAGTTTCTCACGATTATCGATAGGGACTGAAGCGGCAAGGCGAACGGTATTGATAAGTGGGCTTGTGATTGGTTCGATGGTGCCTGATTCAGAAAAGCTGGCATCAATATTTCGGGCCAGGATCATCGAAAAGCGATTGCTCCACGACCCAATCGGATTTGTTTTTGTCGGTATCCCGCTCTGCTTCGTGGCCGCGTGGTTTTTCAGTTATGCGCTTCCGGTTCTTCAACGTGCCATTGGAGCCATCCCGAAATCAGATGCGCGCCTCATTGCGCCAAGATCATGGGCGCTGGTTGGTCGCTTTGCTGTGGCATCGTTGGTTGGAGGGTTCAGCCACATCGTGCTCGACTCGTTCACGCACGGTTTCGGATTTATAACCCATCATGTGCAAACCATGACTCGGATCGTTTCTGTTCGCGGCTACCACATGACCGTGGCCAAACTCCTGTGGTTTGTTACTTCGCTACTTGGATTGCTCATGGTCGGGGTCGCGGTGACCAGGATTTTCAGCAACCTCACATGGACCAAACCACGTTGGGCGCGACTTGGCGTTATCATAGGCACAACTGCGCTTGCCTTTGCTGCCGGCGTGGCACGCAAGACGCCCGGTCGTGGAGCTTTCCTTCACCATCTGAAATTCGGGTTTCTTTTGGCATCTGGGGTCTTTTTCCTCACCGTTGCGGCATTTATCGTGATGGACGTGTTGTTCAGCCCCGCCAGGCAATGAGATGAGCGGAGATTTGCTGCACTTTCTATAGGTACCTGGCATCGGGAGTGGGAGTTTTGTGCAACCATGACTTGGTGAGTGGAGCACGTGCAGGGCGACTGGATGATCTTGAGGCTTACGATCGGTTATCTGAGTTAGGCCCAGGACTAGGGGTACTCGCCTTCGTTGGAGAGCCAGGGATCGGGAAAACAACGATTCTCAACAATCTCGTGGGCACCGCCAGACACGTTGGCGCGCGCGTCTTTGAGTGTCGTGCCTCTGAATCAGAGACCAGCCTGCCCCTTGCTTGTCTTGGGGACCTCCTGCGAGACGTTGGTGAGACGGAGCTGTCGGCGATTCCCTCCCCACAACGCAAGGCTCTCGATCTGGCTCTTTTACGCATTGACAACGAAACGTTTGATGCGGTAGCAATTCCTGATAATCGGACCCTTGGAACGGGCTTGGTCACCCTGCTAACCAGGCTTTCGGAAACTCGCCCGGTTCTCGTTGTAATTGACGATGTCCAATGGCTTGACCGGGCGACGGCTCGGATTTTGGAGTTCGCCCTTCGCCGGATCGAACACTGCAACGTCAGGGTTGTAGTGGGTCTGCGAAGCGATGAATTTGGGGAATGGCGACGGATCTCAACGGGAATTGCACCGGATCGGGTTCGCTTCCATCGGGTTGAGCCACTTGATCTTGAAGCAATGCGTGGAATGTTCCAGGGTCTGGAAATGGAATTCACGGGTCCACAACTACGACAAATTCACCGCTCTTCCGGTGGAAACCCCTTTTTCGCAAAAGAGATTTCTCGGGCCCTTAGCAACGGGGTCGACGAACAAACGTCGACTTCGACCCTTGTCCCCGAACGGATGCGCCAACTTGTGGCCGAACGCGTAGGTCAGCTTCCGATTACTACTCAGGATCAATTGCTCCGAGTAAGCGCCATGGCGAACCCAACGATTTCGCGTCTCGATATGGAAGCGCTCGCCCCAGCAGAAGACGCCGGAATCGTGCACACCCGTAGCGATGGACGAGTTGAATTCGTGCACCCATTGTTTGCCGCAGCCATCCACAGTTGCGCGTCCGTAACGCAGTTACGGCAGTTGCACGCCGCTCTGGCCGAACTTGTCGATGGGATCGAGGAACAAGCAGTTCACCTCCAACTTTCTTCCTTTTCCCCCAACGAAAAGGTGGCCAACACCCTCAGCACCGCTGCCCGATCCGCAGCCAGTCGAGGGGCTCTGGACGAGGCGGCCACGTTTGGAATGCAGGCGGTCCAGTTCACGCCAGGTATGGAGTTCGAGACGGTTTGCGAGCGCACTTTGGACGCAGCGCGCTATCAGCTCGGGGCAGGTGACCGGGAGGGAGCGCAGGAACTGGTCAGGGCGGTTCTTGGAGCGCGAGCCGATAGGCGAGTACTCAATCAAACACAGCACAATGCTTTTCGGACGGCGTCAGGCCGGACGGCAAAACCCCGCAGCTCTCAACTATCGGCGCGGCCTCTTAGCTCAACATCGAAAATTCTTCGGGCTGACGCGCTAACGCTCCTTGCCGAAGCGGTCGCCCACGACGATTTGCAATCCGCAATCACGCTGTTGGAAGAGGCGAGCACGTTGGTTGAGGACCCGGTTCGTTCCGCTCGAATCCAACTCGTACTTTCGGTGATCAAAGTTGGGGTGCTTGACCTCATGGGCTCAAATGAGCACGCGGTCAGGGCTTTACACTTCGCAGAAATTGCCAACGCGCCCGGCGAAATAGCTGAGGCGCTTAGTACGCTGGCGGTCAACAATTTGATGTTGGGACGTGGGTTCGACGAATCGCTGTGCGTCCGAGCACTTCAACTAGAGCGATTTGACGGCGCCGTTTCCATTTTTCAAACGCGGTCGTCGCTTCTGGTTGCTATGGCTTATGAGTACTCCGGAGACATCGTCAAGGCACGGCAAATTTTGTTGAAACTCCGCGATTGGTTGGTCGAGCGTGGATCCGAAAATGAGCTCGCCTACGCAACGATTCTTCTGGCGATTACTTCAGAAGCCGGAGGCGATTTTGTCACCGCTGAAGTGGAAGCTGAGGCGGCTTTACGAGCGGCCACATGGTCGGGGCAAGAATTGTTTCGGTCTTTCGCTTTAATGGTTCGCGGCTTGGCTCGCGCCCGACGTGGAAATCTTGCTGAGGCGAAGTCCGACCTTGGCGAATCGAGCGATATTGCCACCCGAATTGGTTGGTTGATTGGGGTGAACCAGGCAACGTGGGCGTTGGGTTACGTTGCACTTTGTGAAAACGATTATCGACATGCTGCAGCCTTGTTAGCTCCCCTGTTGCCTGGAATCGAGGCTCACGGGGTGTTCGAGTGGCCCATGGCAATGCCGTTGCCCGATGTTATTGAAGCGCTTTTGGCTATCGGCGACGTTGATTGCGCGGCGCGGGCTACTCGTTCGTTCGGGGAGTGGGCCAGACGGTTCGATCGACCGTGGGCCCGAGCGCTTTCTGCGAGATGTGAAGCGATGGTTCGTGCGTCCAAGGGTGATTTGGTTGGAGCC
>JAYTWN010000115.1:0-11170 GCA_043743435.1 Acidimicrobiia bacterium | reverse complement strand
CCATGTTCGCAAACCCCAACACCTTCGATATCGAACGCGAGAATGCCGACAAACACGTAGCCTTCGGGTTCGGCGCACACTTTTGTTTGGGCGCGCAATTGGCGCGTATGGAACTTCGCACCGTGTTCCGCGATCTCCTCCCCCGCCTTGAACACATTGAACTCAACGGCACACCAACGAGCATGAAGACGGTCTTCGTGGGCGGCGTGAAGTCGCTTCCAATCCGGTATCAGCTGACTTAACTACGCCGCTCGCTCGTTCCTTTCAGCCTTCGCTGCTTTCCCAACCGACCTCGCAACCGCCCTAAAAAACAACCTCTAGAACAACCTCAAGGATCAACATGTCAAAATTCGCCGGACGTATCGCCCTGGTTACCGGTGGGGGCCGCGGGATAGGGCAGGGCATTTCACTGGCCTTGGCCGCCACGTCAACGTGGTAGCTCCTGGCTTGGTGGTGAGTGACATGGGACGTCGGCTCGCCAAAGCCATTACCGGGGTGGAAGATATTCACGATTTAGATGCTCGGTTTCCGTTTGGTCGGGTGTGTCAGCCAGAAGATGTCGCTCGAGTCGTGATCTTCCTGTGTTCGGACCAAGCTGCATACGTAACTGGCGAACGCATTCGCGTACACGGCGGCGGTCAAAACATGCGTAGCTCATGACCATTGCGAACCCGGTCGGTTCCGTGCGGGGAAGCTCGAGCTAAACGTTCAAAAACGTCACGATAGTGGGCCATGCGCTCGGGTCCTGCAGCAAAAACAAGTGACCACCGTCAAAGAATTGCACGGTGGATCCATCGATGGCTTCGCCTAGAGCGTTCACGTTGGCGACGGGTGCTTGTGCGTCGAAGGTGCCACCGACAACAAAGGTATGTGCACGTATTTGATCGAGTTGGTCATACACGTTGTGCCCAAAGCGGGCTTCTAGCTGTCGACGAGCGCCCACGGCGGCGTTGGGATCATCTCCGTTGAGCGCTTTGTTGGCTTTGAAGATCGGGAGAAGCACATCGAACCACGGGGCCAGAACTGGCGGCTCAACGGTGAGGTCGTTACGCATGTCCATAATGGGCATGGTGATGGCCAATCGCTCCTCAATAGGTAGATCATGCACGGAAAGCAAATCAAACGATGCTCCCCCGTCGCCGCCAGACGACGTACAAGCCAGCACCAGTTTGTTGACTCGTTCGGGATACCGCAGCACGAACTGCTGAGCGACCATGCCACCAAAACTGATGCCCATCACATGCGCCCGATCCCAGCCAACCACGGTCATGAGCTCGGCGCAATCGTCGGCATAGCGAGCCATGGTGTACGGCTGATCGGGTTTGCCTGATTGACCAAGTCCACGTTGGTCGTACAGAAGCACTTCAAAGTTTTGCGCCAACAGGCTTTTGGCTCGGCCCGGGTCTGAGCGCAAATCGCCGCCGGTGCCGGAAATAAGCACCACCCGCTCACCAGAACCGTGAATCTCGTAGTACACATCAATGCCATTTACCTGTGCCACAGTCATGGAGTTCTCCTCGTTTGGATGCCTAGTGCAGGGAAGCGGAAGTTACCATGCAGCGTTTTCAACTCGATTCCCAACACCACTGCGACATTCACACGAAATCACTGCATGGTCACTTTCTCGAACACCCACAAGTGCAGGGAAGCGGAGGTCGTTGCGGATCCGGACTCGGGACACGAGCTCAAAGTCGGAACGCTTCGCTAGCCGATGCAAGCATTCGACGAACAACCGCCGGACATTCGACGGGCATTGGTTGAGCGCATACTCCTCGTCACCATTTTGATTGGAGCGGTAACGTTGCAACATGCCCAGTGTACAAAGACTTAACCATGCGGTTCTCTATGTCGGCGATGTCGATCGATCTGTGGCGTTTTACACGAGCATGCTCGGCTTCGGAGTTGTCCACTCCTTCCCGGGTGCGGCTTTTCTGCGAGCGAGAGACTCTTCAAACGATCATGACCTTGGGCTGTTTGCCATAGGAGCACAGACTCCAGGCCCGCAACAGGGTCGACGGGGTTTGTACCACCTGGCTTGGCAAGTAGACACCATCGATGACCTGGCTGCGATCAGAGTGTTGCTCGAAGAAGCAGGATCGCTAGCCGGTGAATCCGATCACGGAGCATCCAAGTCGCTGTACGCACAAGACCCGGATGGCATTGAGTTCGAGGTGATGTGGGCAATGCCCCAATCAGCTGGCCCCCAGGAGTTAGGGACCCGTCACCTCAATTTGTTGGCCGAGCAAAACCAGTGGTCGGGCATTGCTACTGGCCACGAAGCCAACGTTTCATCTTTGTAAGCCGGATAGCTCCGGCCGCACCCTTGACCCATGCACATTTCGGGTGGCGGGCAGATGTGAAGGTTCAAGCGGGCACAGGGACAAGGTGTCGATCGCTCAGTAGTGCAGGGAAGCGTAAGTCATTGCTTAGTGTTTTGACCTCAGTTGCCAGCACCAACGCGGAAAGTGCCACCAGGACACTACGCAATGGTTTACGCGCACACGTACTAGCCGGGCCGTTCCTCTACCGGGAAAAAAGCCCAAGTAAACGCTAAGAGTGGTCGATGCTCCGCCTGTGTGCCCAAGACGCACAAAGAGCCGCACGCAAGAAAGTTGAGACAACGGCATTAGCCATTGCCGTTCTTTCGTTTGCGTCAATTTGCGTTGCTTTGGGATTTGCCCGTCGAATCTCGAAGCCACTGAAGTCGCTGGCCAAAAAGGCTGACCGCATCGGGCAAGGCACGCTAGATGAACAGGCTCTCCCTGAGCATGGGGCTAGGGAGGTAGTCACCGTCACGAGGGCGGTAAACGAACTGGAAAAGATCATACGTACACTTGATAAGCAGATTCGCAAGTTTTCGTCATGCCTCAAGTCACACCTGAAAACTTTTCATTGCGTCTGAGGCAATTGTTGACTAACTTGATCGACAATGTCGGCTTTCGTGATTTCCCCATCTTTCTTGCTGACCGGCCTTGCTGGCGGTTTGGCTATTGGGCTCACTGGCATGGGCGGCGGGGCTGTGCTTACGCCGGTGTTATTGGCTCTTGGCGTCCCAGCTTCCACGGCCATTGGCTCGGATCTTCTGGCTTCACTGTTCATCAAGCCTGTAGCCGGAGCGGTGCATTCGTCGGCAAAAACCGTACGTTGGGATCTCGTTCGTTGGCTTAGCCTCGGCTCAGTACCCACGGCCCTCTTGGGATCCGTGCTGGCCAGCCGCATTACCCGTCACGGCGAAGGTGCCCTCAAACAGGCCATCGGGGCCACGCTGCTTGCTGCGGTGGCCGCGATGTTGGTCCGGGCCTACCGCGCCTATCAGGCAAATCGCACTGATCAGACAGCCGCACCCGGATCACCGTCCTCTCCGTCGACGACGGGCGAGGCGAGTTTTTCACCAACACGCAATTCGGCGCTTCTGGGCGGCGAGGCTCGTCCGCTGCTTACGGTGGCCCTCGGTGCTCTCGGCGGGTTCCTGGTCGGCCTGACCTCTGTTGGATCGGGATCGCTCATGGTGGTGCTGCTCACCTTGCTTTACCCGAAACTTTCCCCGAAGGCGCTCGTTGGCACCGACATCGTGCAGGCCGTTCCCCTCGTTGCCGCTGCCGCACTTGGCCATGTCCTTACCGGCAGTTTCAGACTCGGCCTGACCGCGGCGTTATTGATCGGCGGCATTCCGGGCGCTTTGATCGGGGCTCGCCTCTCTTCCGGACGAGCCACTCGCGCGGTCAAACCGGTTTTGATGACCCTGTTGCTTGCTACGGGCGTGAAGCTCGTAACTGGTTGATTCTGGTCTTTCGAAAACGAACCCAACAACCGCGCACATATGTACATTCATACGTAGATTCATATGTGCACTTAAGTCATATTTCGCTCATTACCTCTTAAGCCTCAAATATTGCCAACAAGGATTGTTCATGACTACTGCTTCCGATATTGACCTTGTCAGCCTTAACGCTCGTTTCGAAAACGCGCCCGCAGAAAACGTCGTTGCGTGGGCGCATGAAACCTTTGGCGACAAACTCGTAACGCTTTGCGCCATGACGTCGGATACGGCGTTGGTTGATCTTCTCTCGCGACGAGCACCGGGGGCGAATGTAGTGTTTCTCGAAACCGGGCATCATTTCGCCGAGACCCATGAACAGGTCGCGGCCGTGCACAATCGCTATGAAGCCAACGTGAAGTTCTCTACTGCAACGTCGGGCCTCGCTCCAGGAATCTTGTGGCAGAGCGACCCCAACGCTTGCTGCAACGCCCGCAAAGTTGAGCCTATGGAAGCAGCCTTAGCCGGAAACACCGCATGGATCAGCGGTGTAAGGCGAGCCGATTCTGAAGTTCGCGCCGCCACACCCATTGTGGAAATCGATCGTCGTGGAATGGTGAAGATCAACCCCATTGCCACGTGGACTGACGATGACCTGGAAACATATCTCCAATTGCACGAAGTTCCTCGTCACCCCCTGCTTGACAATGGCTATCCCTCCATTGGCTGCGAGCCGTGTACTCGCAAGGTCGCACTTGGTGAGGATATCCGTGCCGGTCGCTGGTCCGGTAAGGGTAAGACCGAGTGCGGGTTGCACCTATGAGCGCCGTACTCAGCGCCAGTCCCAGCACGAACCCCAGCACCAACCTCACCACCAACCTCACCGCAGGCGGAGCTCGTAGTTCACAACGCAAGGGGGAGCTCTCGGCCCTTGAAGAACACGCAATTTTTGTGATGCGCGAGGTTGCTGCGGAGTGCGAGAACCCTGCGTTGTTGTTTTCGGGGGGCAAGGACTCCGTCGTCATGGTGCACCTTGCCGCAAAAGCGTTTGCTCCGGGGACCATCCCGTTCCCGGCGTTACAGATCACCACGGGCCACGAGTTTCCGGAGGTACTGGAGTTTCGCGATCGGTTCTTGGCCGGACATGGAATGCAGTTAGTGATTGGCTCGGTGCAGGAAGCCATCGACAACGGGCTGATTGGCGATCCGGGCGAGTTCGCTTCTCGAAATCGTTTACAATCCGTTGCCCTGCTTGAAGCCATTGCCAGCAATAAATTCGACGCAGCCTTCGGTGGGGCCCGTCGCGATGAGGACAAGGCCCGGGCCAAGGAGCGGGTTCTGTCATTCCGCGATTCCTTCGGCCAGTGGGATCCTCGCAATCAGCGGCCGGAGTTGTGGAACTTGTTCAATGCCCGAATCAAGAGGGGTGAACATCTTCGAGCTTTCCCCCTTTCAGATTGGACCGAGCTGGATATCTGGCGGTACATCGCCAGCGAGCACATTGAACTTCCGGCGATGTACTATGCGCACACACGAGAAGTGTTTGGCCGCGACAACATGCTGTATGCCGTTGGCCCGTGGACTCCTGCCCAAGCTGGGGAGACCGTAAGCACACAGCAGGTTCGCTACCGAACGGTTGGGGACATGACGTGCACCGGCGCGATTTCGTCGAGCGCTACGACTGCGCATGAAGTACTCACCGAACTGTACGGATCACGATTGACCGAGCGCGGCGCCACTCGAGCCGACGACAAATTCTCCGAAGCAGCAATGGAAGATCGCAAGAAGGAGGGCTACTTCTAATGGCCACCACAATTACCGCTGAAACCAAGGTCAAAATTCAAAGCGACATCACTCGTGATGGCACTATCGACATCGCAGCGTCCATCGCCACGTCGCATGGCCTCCTGCGATTCGCCACCGCGGGATCGGTCGACGATGGCAAGAGCACGCTGATTGGTCGCTTGTTGCATGACACCAAGTCGTTGCAGGATGACACCATCGAAGCGGTGGAGATTTCCACAAAGCGCCGCGGGGGCGAAGGTCTCGATCTTGCTCTGATCACCGACGGACTGCGTGCCGAACGAGAACAGGGCATCACCATCGACGTGGCGCATCGCTACTTTTCGACGGCGAAACGATCCTTTGTCATCGCCGACACTCCGGGTCATGTGCAATACACCCGTAATATGGTGACCGGCGCTTCCACCAGTGACCTGGCCATCATCTTGATTGACGCTCGTCACGGGTTGAAGGAACAGTCGTATCGGCACGCATCGATCGCCGCCATGTTAGGCATTAGGCACTTGGTGTTCGCGGTGAACAAGATGGACTTAGTGGATTGGTCAACGGATCGGTTTCATGAGATCGAAGTTGGTGTGAAAGATCTGGCGACTCGGCTAGGTCTTACCGATTGGGTCACCATTCCACTAAGTGCACTTAGTGGTGACAATGTGGTTGATCCCAGCCCACTAACTCCCTGGTACGCCGGGCCAACTCTGCTTGATCATCTCGAAACGGTTTCGCTTGAGCCCACGTCGGTCACCGTCGGCGCAAGGTTGAGCGTGCAATGGATCGTGCGTCCTTCGGCAACGGGTGACACCGAGGCAGTTGGTGACCCGCTTGGACGTCGCTGGTACTGCGGGCCAGCTTCAGGACAACCATTCCACGTCGGCGATGCCATTACCGTGCAGCCCAATGGGGCACAGTCAAGCATTGCCGCAGTATCGGGCAGTGGGGCAGCTACGCGTATCCAATTGACCGACGAACGCGACGTCAGCCGGGGCGACACCATTGCGTTGTCCGCCGCACAAAACTCCCTGGTTTCAAACCCAACGGTGAGTAACGAGATCACGGCAGTGGTCTGTGCGATGAGCGATGAGCCGATTACTGCGGGTTCGCGTTTGCTCATCAAGCACGGGTCACGAACCACCCAGGCTGTGGTTTCGGCCATTGTTTCTCGTCTCGACATTGTGAGCGGTGCTGACGTTGATTCGCCAGAGTCGCTGGTCTTGAACGAGATCGGCAGGGTGCGTTTCACCACCGCCCAGCCCCTCGTCACCGATAGCTACCTGGCCAACCCGACAACGGGATGTTTCATTGCCATCAGTCCTGCTACCAACGCAACGGTGCTTGCCGCGATGATCGATTGACCATCACTTCAATGCTCAGTACATCGATCCCGAGGCCGTCGCAGGAACTGCCCCTTTTGCTACGGCCAACTCGGCGCCGAGTTGCGTGCGCAGAGCCACCATGTCGTTGCTGACGTGGACTCAGACCACAACCCGATCCGCATGCATTTCCACGTCGACGCACTATCGTGTGCAGTCATGCGCCCGATCAACGTCACCATTTGGAATGAGTACCTCCATGAATTGGAGGAGCCAGCGATAGCAGAGGTGTACCCCACAGGAATACACGGTGCACTGGCCGAAGGACTACAGCCAAATCCTGGATTCGTCGTCCGCACGGCCACGCTGGCTGAACCGTCGCACGGTCTCACCGACGACGTTTTGAACACCACCGACGTCATGATTTGGTGGGGGCACAAAGGCCATCATCGCGTCGACGATGCCATTGTAGAAAAGGTTCATCAGCAAGTACTGAGCGGCATGGGCCTCATCGTGTTGCACTCCGGCCATTACTCCAAGATTTTCCGCAAACTCATGGGCACAAACTGTTCATTAACGTGGCGCGAGGCCGACGAGAAAGAACGTCTGTGGAACATCGAACCGTCGCATCCCGTCATGGCCGGAATCCCGCCGTACTTCGAGTTGGAGGCCGAAGAAATGTACGGCGAACGCTTCGACGTTCCCACACCCGACAAGCTCCTCATGGTCAGCTGGTTTCAAGGCGGCGAAGTCTTTCGTAGCTGTGCCACCTGGCAACGCGGTCACGGCAAAATTGTGTACTTCCGCCCCGGCCACGAGGAGTACCCCACCTACCGCAATGAGCATGTCCTTCGCGTCATTGCCAATTCGTGCCGATGGACCGCTCGGGAGATTACTCTGTCCACAAACGATGCTCCCAATGTTGAGCCTCTCGAATGGGTTCCGGGCGCATCGGAACGAGCAACCGCAGCAGCCAAAGCCGGATCGAGCAGTGTCGGATGAGTTCTGCCATTCGCGTAGGCGTTATCGGTACAGGCGGAATTGCCAAAGCCCACGTTGAGGGATATCAACTAGCCGGCGCAGTAGTAGAGGCGTTGTGTGATGTGAATTCCTCCACGCTTGCTGCCCGCCAGGCTCAGTGGAACGTCGCTGACGGTTACACCAGCTACCAAGCGCTGCTCGATGATCCAAACATTTCGGCCGTATCGATTTGTACACCGAATAGCTCACATCACCCCATCACCATGGCGGCAGCCGCGGCAGGCAAACACGTACTGTGCGAGAAGCCGGTCTCGCTAGACCTGGCCCAGGCCGAAGAGATGATTACCGCATGCGAAAAGGCTGGCGTGGTCTTCCAGGTCGGTCACCACATGCGTTCTTGGGCCGCAGCAACCCAGGCGAAGGGCATGATTGATCACGGCCATATTGGTGACATAACCTATGCGCGCTTTCGACAGGCCCACGACTGGGGTGGCGCAAAAGAAGTCCGTGGTGTTTTCGGCTCGAAGGAGGCTTCAGGTGGCGGAACCCTGTTAGACAACGGCTGTCACCTGTTTGATTTGGCCCGCTTCTTTGGCGGCAACGTAAGCGATGTCTTCGCCCGCATCTCCACCCGCAAGTTCGTGGTTGAGGTTGAGGATACGGCGGTTTCGTCGCTCGGATTCGCCTCGGGTGCCATGGGCCAGGTTGAAGTAGCTTGGACAGGCACCGGCTGGCAGGAAGCCTTCTGGATTTTTGGTACCGAAGGCTCGATGGAATGCGACAACCGAGTCGGATCCAACATCCTCACCTATCGGTACCGCCGCTCTGCAGGAACCAACTGGGCCGATACCGACGTCGCCACCTACGACCTCAAAGCACTGCCATCGCACTCCCAACACGTGGCGAATTTCCTTGCTGCCATCAATGGCTCCGGTCCCAACGTGTGCACAGGAACCGATGGGCTTGAAGCGGTCCGCTTGGTTTTGGCTTCCTACGAAAGCGCAGCAACCGGCTCCGTCGTGCGGCTCTAAAAGCCTGGCTCTAAAAGCCTGGCTCTCGAACAGTAGATGTAGTTTTGCTAAAACGAAACCGGGTCGACACGGTCCCGAATTTCTTCAAGCGTGCGGCACCCGAGTTGATGCATCACTTCCACTAGACCGGTCTGCAGAATCGTGGTCACATGATCTGCACCACGATCACCAACGGCAGAAAGACCAAACATAAAAGCACGGCCGGCCAAAACAAAGTCGGCACCAAGAGCAAGGGCTCGGGCGATATCAAGCCCGCTGCGAATACCGCTATCAAATAACACTGGAACTCGCCGGTCAATATGGGCCACCATGGCCGGCAACGCGGACAGCGCACCGGCTGCACCGTCTAGCTGGCGGCCTCCGTGGTTGGAAACAACAATGCCATCGGCTCCCACCTCAATGGCCCGTTCCGCATCACCCGTGTCCAGCAAGCCCTTCACCACGAGCTTACCCTTCCAAATTTTTCGTACCTCAGCTAGATACTCCCAAGACAACGTGCCGCCGAGCGCCGAGCCAACCACACCTGCCGTGCGAGCCATCGTCGCCCGATCGGCATAGGCATCGAGCGTGCGGAACCTTGGTGTGCCATGTTTCAAAATGGCCAACGACCATGCTGGACGAATTGCCGAGCGGGCCACCAACAGTGGCGTAATTTTTGGTGGGACGGTTAACTGCGCTCGCTTTTGACGTTCACGTGCGCTGGCCGCTGGGATATCAGCAGTTACTACCAACACGTCGTACCCCGAAGCAGCTACGCGAGCCAGGAGGTCTTCTCTGATGGACAGGTCGCGCGGCGGATACAGCTGGAACCAGCCCATACCCTTTGACATTGGTCCGTGCACTTCGGGTTTTTCGGTAGCGACGGTACTAAGTACATGGGGTATTTTTCGGTTCGCTGCCATGGTTGCCAAGGCTTTGTCGGCACCGGGCCAGATCCCGCCCGTCAGGCCAACCGGGGCCACACCAAACGGTGCCGAGTAATCAACGCCGAAGAGCGTGGTGGCGATATTGGGTTCGAACTCGCCTTGAAGGAACTTCGGCGTAAACGTGACCGCCCGCATCGCTTCCAGGTTGCGATCCCTCGACTGATCATTTGCGTTTGGCAAGCTCAGTGGCAAATACAAGTTTCGCTTGTTCCAGGGCGCGCCTGTCACGTTTGCCGGCCAGCACAAGATCAACCTGGTGCTGGGGCTGGTGCTGCTTGGCCTGGGACTGATGTTTACCTTCACCGGCAACTGGGCTGCGTTTTTTGCGATGCTGGCGCTGGCGTTTGTGATGGGCGTTCTCATCATCATCCCGATTGGCGGCGCTGATATGCCGGTGGTGGTGTCCATGCTCAACAGCTATTCGGGCTGGGCGGCGGCGGGTATTGGTTTTAGCCTGAACAACTCCATGCTGATCATTGCCGGTTCGCTGGTGGGCTCTTCCGGCGCCATCCTCTCGTACATCATGTGCAAGGCGATGAACCGCTCGTTCTTCAATGTGATTCTGGGTGGCTTTGGTGGAGAGGCGGCAACCGCTGCGACTGGTTCCAAAGAGCAGCGCCCGGTCAAGTCTGGCTCGGCAGATGATGCCGCGTTTATTCTGGGTAATGCCGAAACCGTCATTATCGTGCCGGGTTACGGCCTAGCGGTCGCGCGGGCGCAGCACTCGGTCAAAGAGCTGGCGCAAAAACTCACCGACAAGGGCATCACCGTCAAATACGCGATTCACCCGGTGGCAGGACGTATGCCTGGCCACATGAATGTGCTGCTGGCCGAAGCCGAGGTGCCGTATGACCAGGTGCACGAAATGGAAGACATCAACGCTGAGTTCGGCCAAGCCGATGTCGCCATCATTCTGGGTGCCAATGATGTGGTGAATCCCGCCGCACTGCAAAAAGGCAGCGTCATTTACGGCATGCCGATTCTGGAGGCCTACAAGGCCAAGACCGTTATCGTCAACAAGCGCTCAATGGCTGCTGGCTATGCGGGCCTGGACAACGAGCTGTTTTACATGGACAAAACCATGATGGTGTTTGGCGATGCGAAGAAGGTGATCGAAGACATGGGCAAGGCCATCGAGTAGCCTTTGCGCTTAGTCTTATAGCGGGATTTTTACATACAGTCCTAGCGAGAACTCAATAGCCACGTAGATGGTGCGCGCTCAACATTCATAGCTATCGAAACGGAGACGTCTGTCATGACCGCAATCACCCCCGCCGACCTGATCGCCCGCCCCTGGCTTAAAGCCTATCCACCAGGCGTGCCTGCCGACATCGACATCTCGCAGTACGCGTCGCTGGTGGGTTT
>JAYTWN010000114.1:0-4356 GCA_043743435.1 Acidimicrobiia bacterium | reverse complement strand
CACACCGTTCCACTGGCATCGCGCACGTAACTTTGGCGGGCCAGGCCAAGCGTGGCGGTTGGCGAGATGTCCCAAGCCACGCGAAGTTTTTGTGGGTCGCTGACGGTGTCGACTCGTTCGATCCCTCCGTACTCAATCGGCACGCCAGTGGCATCGGCAACTTGGGCGATCGACGACTTCAGTCGGTCCTGAAAATCCAGTGGGGCGTTGCGGTCGTCGTAGATGATCTTCCAGGGAACACAAGGATTGCGCCGCGTCGTTTCCAGTGTGCTGGTGAGCAGCGATGTCCAGCCTTGCCCGGCTACTAAGCCTGGGCTGCGATTCAGAGGTTGTGGGAATCGCGGCGGCAGTACCCTTACAGTTTCTGGCCCAGCCGTTGCGGATCGTTGCGTCGGCAAGGCCACGGCGAGAATGGCTGGTTTTGGGGCAGCAAGTTGTTCAGCGGTTTGTGGGGGGCCGCTGTCCCAGCTGATGCGCAAGGTGTACTGGGTATTGGGATCAGGGGCTCGTCCGAGAGAGAACGTAGTTTGACCCAGCGTGCCGAGAATTTCGGTGGCGAACCGTTCGAAACCCACGCCACTAAATCGCACGCGTGCATACAGTGTTGGTGCTGCGGGTTCGATTCGCAGGGTTGCCGTTTTGTCGGTGATATCGATGCCAGCGATGATCGGCGCCGGGATCGTTGCATTGCCAGCCACACCGGCCACTGCCACGGTCGTGGGGGAGGCGGACGGGAGCGTTGCGGCAACGGCGGGCGCGTGAACAATGCCCAACGATGAAGGCACGACGATCGAGATGCCCGGTACTGAACTTGGTGACGCGCTCGCAGGAAGCAATGAAACGGTCGGAACTGACCCTGCCAATGTAGTTGTCGTCGGTGCGTTTGGACCGGCCGACGGTAACGCACCCGCAGGCTTGGGTTTCACCTTGGCAAGCGAAGCCTTGGGATTCGCTTTGGCCTTCACGGTGACACGGCGGGCGCCCTCTGCTCGGGTTGAGGTGGCGAGCAAACCAGCGGCCACGAACACTGTGCACACAAGAAGCTTTGGGCGCTTTGTTTTCGGTGGACGCTGTGGAGCATGCCTCATGATGGTTTCCTCTCCGATACGAATAGGTCGCGGACCGCTTGGCGTTGCACTTTGGAACTTCCGGTTCGTGGAAGTTCGTCGACAATCAGCCAACGTCGCGGCACTTTGTACTTCGCCAACTTTTCCATGGCCAACGCTTTCACGGCGACAAGATCAATAGGTGGCGCACCGCTCAGCTGACGCAAAGCCACTGCAACACTCTCACCCATCCGGGTATCAGGAAGCCCCACCACGCTGGCTTCGGCAACACCGTCAAAGGTTTCCAATACGGCCTGTACTTCAGCGGCGAACACGGAATAGCCACCAACTTTAATCACGTCTTTTGCTCGGCCCACAAACTCCACGGCCCCAAAAGGCTGACGCTTGGCCAAGTCACCGGTTCGGAGCCAACCGTCGTTGGTCATCGTGGCATCGGTGGCTGCTTCGTCGTTACGGTAACGAGCCAAGACGCCGGGGCCTTTGACGAGGAGTTCGCCCACCTGGCCTACGCGCACCTGGTTGTTGTTGTCGTCGACTACACGGAGTTGGTTCGACGGTAACGGGATGCCGATGGGCTTACTCAGCAACGATCCAGCGAAGGGTGGGGTTACTTTTACCGCGACGCCACCGGAGAGTTCCACCATGCCGTAGCCCTCGATGAACGCTGCTTCCCCGACCGAGTTTCCGAGAAAGGGAATCTTCACCGTCGCACCGTAGGACTGAAAGTTGCGGACCAGTTCTGGGGGCATGGCATCGGCCCCACTCATCCATAAGCGCACAGACGAAAGATCTCGGGAGGCTGCACCGGCTTCTTCGAGCATTCGGTACATAGCCGGTACACCTATGAAACCAGAAGCTCGACGGGTTTCGATCGAGTCAAGAACTTCCTCCGCAGAAAATCGTTCGTGCACATATAACTGCATGCCCATGAGTGCGGCACCGAGGTAGGCGGCGAAACCCATGATGTGGGCGACGGGGAGCGCCACGATTGCTTCATCGTTTCGGAGGTTCATGGGCACAGCGGCAAGGGATTGTGTTCCAGCGAGCAGTCCTCGGTGGGAAAGTTCCGCACCTTTGGGCTTTCCGGTAGTTCCCGAGGTGAAAAAGATGGCCGCCACATCGGTGGGCGACATTTGCCAATGCAGCGCACCCTCGGCCTCGGCCCGGCTGTTGGTTTCAGTTTCGCCCGACTGCGCTTGCGACTGCACCTGTAACGGGCCCTGCGTTGCGGATCGGCTCTGCTTCTTGGATGCGGCTTTAGAACCTTTTTTTGACCCAGCTTTGGACCCAGCGGTGGCCTCAATCCGAAGCGGTGATTCCAGGTCAGCGACGGTTCGCACTATCACCGATGCACCTGAGGTACTCATGATGTGGGCAAGCTCGTCGGCTGTGGTCTTCTCGTTGACCGGGACAGCTACACCTCCCGCTCGACACACGGCGAGACAGGCCAGGAAAAACTCGTAACCATTCGGCAGGGCAACGATTACTCGCTCGCCGGGCGCCGTCACTTTGGCCAACGACGTACGCCATCGCGCTGTGATGCGATCGACATCATGCGCCGACCATTGCGCAGAAATACCCTCCACGGCCAGTAGACGATGGCGGTGGGCCGCAGCCAATCGCGCCGGTAGAGCGCCAAGCGTGAGGTTGGAGTCCTGCGCTAGTCGAAGTCGATCCCAAACACCCACGCCCTCGAACCTACAGCCGTGTTGTTAGGAAATTCATCAATTCCAATGAATCGCTTTCTTAGGACTACCAGCTGAGGGTGGCGGCGAGGGCTTTACCCTGGCGATGACCTTCGGCCATGACCACGGCGGAAATTGACGCGTCCATACGATTGATGCCGATCACGTCGTTTGCCGTATTGTCGGGCAGCAACGTGGTTACCTTGGCTCCGCTGGCTTCGAGTGCTGCGGCTTCACGGGCGATCTGGGCTCCTGCGGCAGGATCCATGCCGTCGGATCGGGAGCCAATCGGGGCAATGATCAAGACTTCATCATGCCCAGCAGCCAACTCGGCGCATGTGCCAGAGTACAGACCCCCGTCGACCAAACGCCGACCGCCAACCAGAACGGGTGCGAAGATTCCAGGAACGCAGATGCTGGCAGAAATGGCATCGGCCAACGACACGCCTGAGCTGGCATCCAACACCACGAATTCGCCAGTGGTTGCGTCGACGGCGGAACAACGAAATGCTCGGGCCGGCCAGTGTTCGGCCACATCAACGTCGAGAAGTTCGCGCATGCGGGCTTCGGGCAGCGTTTTGGACTTCAGTGCCATCTGAGCCACGGGAAGGAGCGACGCTGGCGAGTTGTCAGCAATGGCTCCCCAAGCCTCGGCAACCTGGAGGAATTCCATAAAATCCATCGCGCTCATAGCTTCGGTTGCCAACGAACCGCCGTTGTCCAATTGGTCCTTAGCCATAACCCCGAAATCCTGACCGTCGGCCAAACGGGCGCCAACGATGGACCCGGCGGATGTACCAACCACCAAATCGGCTTCGTGCGTATCGATGCCACCCTCGGCCATGCCCTGCAGCACCCCAATCAACCATGCGACGCCCGTAGCGCCACCTCCACCAAGAACCAAAGCACGAGACATGCCCAATATTGCCACATTTGGCTTTTGGTGGAGTAAACGTTGATTGATCAACGCGGCACTGGTCGTTCAGCTCCGTGGACCACGAAGGCGATGGAACCAATTCGGCATCAAAGTTTGCGCCACGTTCGGGGCTCAGCGCGTGATCAGCTCAGCGATCGCTGTCGGGTCGCTGATGTCGATCAGTTGTGCGTGAAAGGTTGCGGAGTTTCGGGTGGCGAGCCAACCGCGAATGAGTCGATCTTGTTCACTCTTAGGACGGGCCATCTTCGGTGTAAGCATCAACAGTCTCTTGGCACCGATGCCCTCCAGGATCGAGCCGCGCGCAATGGCACGCCAGGTGGTGTCAAGACGGTTCAGCCCACCGCGACTGGCAATGTTGGTGCCGCAAAGATCAACGTGCCACTGTGCGCCATCGGCATCACGAACGATGAAGGGAATGATCATTCCGGTATCTGGTATGCGCGCATCGGATTTCTCCATGGTGAACCCAGCAGCATGCAACACCCGCTTGGCCATCTCATTGGTGGAAAAGCCATCGTCGGTAAACTGTGTAACGAGCGCTTGTGCCGTGTTGCGTGCCCTGATTGCCGGGTCAATGGCCACCGGGTTTTCGGTAGCGGAGTCCGCAGCTTGGGCGTGCATTTCGGCGAGTTCTTCGCCAACGCGGGCCTTGGCCAGTTCGCAGTAA
>JAYTWN010000113.1:0-5042 GCA_043743435.1 Acidimicrobiia bacterium | reverse complement strand
AACGCCTTCTCCGGCATAGAGCGGGAATTGTGGTTCGGTATAGGCCCTAACCATGTCCACCACGACTAGTGCCGATGAACGACCGAATCCCAGTCGTCCGGTGAAGGGTCCTTTTGCGGTTGGCTTCGCCTGTTCAATCGGAGAGGTGCTCATAGGTGACTTATCGTTTTGGCGGACGAGGGAGGAAGGCACTGGTGGATGCTACGTATTCGGCGTATCCGGGGCGGCGCCGTCCGATGGTCTTTTCCAGCATGGCCACGCCGGAGACTTTGATCAGCAGTCCGCTCATAACCAAGGGGCCGATGACCGAGGCCAGGGCGAATCCTCCGCCGACTGCGGCGATCAAGAACAGTCCCCACCACATCAAGAAATCGCCGAAGTAGTTGGGGTGACGGGTCCAGGCCCACAATCCGCTTTTCATAACTTGGCCTTTGGATGCCGGGTCGGATTTGAACTTTTTGAGCTGGGCATCGCCGATGGATTCAAACCCGAATCCAATGATCCATACTGCGAGGCCAATGACGCCAAGAATGCCGAGACCTTTTGGTGAAGGTCGCATCATCCCCAGCTGTAATGGCATGGACACAAACCACATCAACACGCCTTGAAGGCCGAAGACGGAGACCAACGAGATGATGGGAAACTTGGGGCCGTAGTGCTTTCGCATGGCCTTGTATCGGTAGTCCTCCCCGTTCCCGTGATTGCGTTTGAACAGGTAGCCGGCGAGGCGGACTCCCCAGATGGTGGTGAGGGCTACGAGTATCCATTGGCGGGTAAGGTCGCCTTTCGCGATGGCTTTGGTAACCCAGGCGATCACCACGAAACCCAATCCCCATACGATGTCAACGATGGACGCGTCCTTGATTTTGACGCTGTAGGCCCATACGCACAGCATGAGGGCGAGGACTGCCAGGGCTGTTCCGGCGAAAACATTCCATTGCATACTTAACGAGCCTTCTGTAGTGGTTGACGGAGATCGATTGCTTGGTCGTCGCTCTTGTCGGCGGGGTTCTTGTCGGCGGGGTTCTTGTCGGCGTGGTGCTGATCGGCAGGGTATCTATCGGCGGTGTGGTCATCGGCTCGGTAGTGTTCAGCTGGGTGTGCTTCGCTGTGATCGGCCGATTGGATCGTGGGAGTCAAGGCTGCTTTGAGGTCGAGTTGGTTGGCGACCCAGCGTTCCATCCGCTCGAACTCGGCGAACAACCACCGGTACTGCGCCCTTGGTTCGACGGGAACTTCCGATCGGGCCACCCGCCACATATGTACACGTACTGTTTCGGTGAAGGGGACGTTGCGCAGGATACTTCCTATGTTCACGAACGGTTCAAACCCGGCATGGACAAAGAACAACACATCCGCCGTTGGGTTGTGCTCCAACATGGAGAGAGCTCCACCGGCTCGGGGAGGCAATACGTAGCGGAGTTGCTCTGCTCGCCCCAAAAGCTCAGGGTCTTGGTTGGCAAGGCGCTCCAGGGCTCGGGAATGTCGAGCAGAGGTATAGAAGGTTCCTTCGGGGTAGATAACTTGGGTTGTTCGATTTGGAAGGTTTGCCGCTAGCTCTCCGACTGCTCGGGTCTCTTGTTCGGAGTTTTTGCCGCTCCGATCCACAAAGTGCACGGGAATCCAGTGTCCAACCGTGTCAAAGGCCGGTGCATACGACAGGGTCTTTTTGATGACGTAGTGCATTCGATACTTGCGTCCGTGCCCAAGGATTTCCACGGGAAGAAACGAATCGAGCAGCGAAGTGTGGTGGCCGAAACACAGCAATGGAGCGCCGTCATCCACACTCTCGGTTCCCGTTACCGTCAAGCGCAACCCAAGCAATCGTCTCGTGGCCGAGGTTAGCGAGTGCCCGTAGAACGCCAGCAGTTTTTGTAATTTGTTTTGCGCGGATGGGTTCCGCATTTGCCCAGCGTGTCTAAGCCACACACACAGTCCTAAGAATACGGCGAGCATTTCCAGCCACGGGACGAAAATCACGAACAGCAGGATTCGGGCACATCGCGCTCGCCGGATGTTCAGTACTGCGTCGGCCACTACGGCGGCCAAGAGCCACAGGGGTAACCCCATCAAAGCCAACACGCCAAAGACGGCGATAACAGGGATCGACAGCAGTCGTCTGAGGTACTTGGGTGGCACGGATGTGCATTCTTTCAAAGGAACTCGAACTCTGCACGCTAAATCGACACACCCCCTTTTTGGCGTGGCAGGAGGTGACACTCTTTTGCGGTCGAAAGCACGAAACTCAAACGACCCCACCTCAGCCCCGAGCAGGGCGCCCTAGGCTTGTTCGGTGAACGTTCCCAAGCATGACAATTCCGAGGATGGCGGCCTCTACCACGTGGTGGAGTGCCTGATTGCGCCTGACGATCTTGAGTGGGCAAGTGCCGAGCTGTATGACTTAGGCACGGTTGGCATAGAGGAGTTGGATCCCTCCGCGCTCACCAGCCCTCGTGAGTCCGGACTCGGGACAAATCTTGAGGTGTCGACGATCTCTAGCGATCAGTTCCTGGGCTTGCGGGCGGGCTTTCCTTCCGAGGCAATGGCCCACGAGGCTTTCGAATTTTTGCTGTCCGGCGAACCCGACCGCGACGTCCCGTGGCTTCCAAAAGTTGAAGTAATTGTTGGTGATGATTGGCTCGATGCCTGGCGGGAGCATTTCGCTCCGTTACGGGCGGGTCGCATAGTTGTGGCTCCGGCCTGGAAGCAACACGATGGATCGTTGGACCAAGATCCAGTGTTAGTAACCGTAAGCGCGCAGGACATCGTGCTGTGGCTTGAACCGGGGCGGGCGTGGGGAACGGGTGCTCATCAGTCAACCTCGTTGTGCCTCTCAGCCTTGCAACGCCACTTCCCGCTCGATCAAGTGGCTCAGGCTCAATTCGGGCTGGATCAGTTCGGGCAGGATCGATTGGGGCAGGATCCACGGGCAGAGCAGCCGGTGTCGGTGCTTGATGTTGGGTGCGGTTCCGGGGTACTTGGTGTTGCTGCGCTCTTGCTTGGTGCGTCGTCGGCGTTCGGCGTTGATATCGACGCCACCAGCCCGGGCGTCACCATGGACAATGCCAGGCGCAACGGTGTCGCGGATCGGTGCGCTGCTTCGACGGAACCCGTCGGCAAAGTGGTGGCGAAATACCAGTTGGTGCTGGCCAATATTTTGGCGCCGGTGCTGATTGAGCTCGCTGTTGACATTGCCGATCGGGTTGAACCCGGAGGTACGTTGATTCTGGCTGGTTTGATCGAAGACCAACGCGAACGGGTCTTGACCGCGTACCCCGATTTCGTGTTGGAGCAGACCGAGCAGCAAGGTGAGTGGGTTGGCCTTACGCTACGGCGACTGTTGAACGAGCCCTTCGACGAGCCAGGAGCAGAACACTAAGTGCACTGAACGTTACCAGGGCGGGCACACCGAAGACCCATCGCCACCCAATGGCATCGGAAACCAGTCCTACGAGTGGGCCAGCGCTTGCTTGACCAATGTCGTTAAACATCAAAAAGGCACTGAGTGCCGTCGCTCGTTTGGCTGTTTCGATTCCTTGCACGGCCAGAGAGGAAAGGGCGGGGAAGGTTGCGCCTGCACCTACTCCCACCAAGGTGATGGCGGCAAATGACACCATCATCGAGCGTGAGGTAGCAAGAGCGGTCAGGGAGATTCCGGCGAGGACCATAGCCGGGAGCACCACCACGTAAGCGTTTCGTCGGTCAACGATGGGGCTGGCCACCAGACGAACGACCAGCACGGCAATGGCGTAGAAGGCCAGTAATAGTCCTGGGCGTTCGATACCCATGTTGTCGGCGTAGTCCGGAGTGAAAATGGTAATGGTGGAAAACGTCAGCGAGGTGGCCAACATGGCGATCCCGGGTATCACGGCGGATCGGGGGAAGTATTCGTTCAACCGTCGTTTGGCTTTTACCGTGGAGACATTTACGGCGGAGACATTCGCGGTGAAGACATTCGCGGTGAAGACATTTGCCGTGGAGTTATCGGGTGCACTCTTCGCCGTTGCCGTCCTTGTTCTGGCCAGTTCTGGGCTTCCTGTTTCGGGCACAAACCAGGAGAGTCCAAAGCCGATGAAGTACAGGGCAATAATCAGTGCCCATACGGTTTGGTACCCCGGTCCACGAATCAGAAAATCAGCGATAATGGGCCCGATGGTGAACCCGAGGTACACGTTGACGGAAAGTCGGGCTACGGCGGCAGCGCGTTTATCGGCAGCGGCGAGATCGGTTGCCGTCGTGAGCGCCGCGGTATAAAACGCCGCTCCTGCGGCTCCTTGGGCGATCCGGATGGCAGCGATGGCGGGTATGGAGTTGGCGAACTCAAAGCCAATACTGAGTAGTCCGGTGGCCAGCATGGCCCAGCGAAGAAACACGCTTCGCCCGTACCGTTCTATGCCTCGCCCAACGAAGGGCCGGAAGAACAGAGCTGCGAGGAAGAAGCCGGTGGTGGCTAGGCCGGTTTGGCTTCGGGTGGCCTGGAATTCGCTGCGAAGGAACCGTGGAACTGCGGCCACCACGATGCCAGTGGCCAGAAAGCTGGCAGCAACCACGGCATCGAGTCGTCGGGTTGGCCCCCCGATCCGGCTTGCCGGTCCGAACTTGGGCCCCTGGTGGTGCTCGAAGCGAAGCGGAGTTGGGGCCCGCCAGCTCAACTTGGATTCCATCGACGCTCACTCATGATCGTCCAGGTTCCCATTCCAGGTGTTGTGGATCAAAATTGGTACCAAAGTCTCCACCCCACGTGAATCCGTTTTGTTGAAAAATTTTGATGACCTCAAGTACTTCTGGTTCGCGGGCCACAACTCCGTCCCAGTTGGCATTGTCGGTGAAGTTTCGTATGTCGACGGCGATTCCGTAGCTGTGCTTACTAATACAGTTGGCGAGGTAGCCTCCCGTGATGGCATCTTTGCATCGCCGTCGATTCACCGTTACAAATTGCATGATATGCGCGCCTAGTCCCATCGCAACCACCTCTCGCAGTGCTGCAGTAAAGGCGGGCGCTGCCTGCACGTTGACGTTGGCTTCGCAGGGATTGAGAGCTC
>JAYTWN010000112.1:0-8436 GCA_043743435.1 Acidimicrobiia bacterium | reverse complement strand
GTTGAGTCTTTGGGAAACTGAGGACTGCGGTGCAAAAGTAGAGCCATGACGATTTCGCGACCTACCTCACCCCGCATTGCGCCGATTACTGAACCATCGGCCGAACTAAATGAGGTGCTCGCCAAAACGCTCATCGGCGCTTCGGGGAAGCCAATCAACATCTTTGGCACACTTGGCCACCATCCCAAGTTGCTGAAACGATTCAATGTTCTTGGCGGGTTCTTTTTGAACAACGGATTGCTACCCGCTCGGGAACGCGAGATCGTGATTCTCCGCGTCGGCTATCTGTGTCAGGCCGTGTATGAGTTTGGACAACACACCGTCATTGGGTTGCGGGTTGGATTGACCGACGCCGAGATCACAGCGTTGGCCTCACCGAATAAGCCGAACAAGCCGAATAGGCCGTATGGGCCGATTAAGGGAAGCTGGACTCCCAAAGATGCGGCGCTGATTGCCCTCGCCGATGATCTGTGTGCGGATGATTGTGTTTCCGACGAGACTTGGGCACTGCTCCGAGCGGATTGGAACGAAGCAGAATTGATCGAGTTGGTGATGGTCGCTGGCATGTACCGAATGGTGTCGGGATTCCTCAACACCATGGGCGTACAACTCGACGAGGGTGTACCCGAATGGCCCGGTGCTTAGAGCAACGAGTGGCTTGCTGCTCTACGAACCCAAAGTAGGACAAGATCGCACTCGTACGAAAGGAGCGGCTCCTCCGACCGCACCCACCAATTCGGTCGATCGTCCTCCCACTGTCGGCTAACAAACATTTACAAAGGCAACCTTTTAAAGCTGGGTGCGCAACACTGGGAACGTTGGCAACCGACTCAGATGTGGTAGGACGGGGCGGAGTTTCCGATACGGTGAGCGCATGCCAATTACTAAGGGATACAAACAACTCGTTGCCGAGGCCGAAGCGAAGATCGTCACGCGCAGTGTCGCCGAAGCCCAGGCCATGTTGGGGACGGAGAACATCGTGTTCGTGGATCTTCGTGATCCTCGCGAGATTGACCGTGAAGGCATGGTTCCTGAGGCAATGTCGGTTACCCGCGGCATGATCGAGTTTTGGGTTGATCCCGAAAGCCCGTATTTCAAGCCCATCTTTGCCGACGAATCCAAGCATTTCGTGCTTTATTGCGGCGGCGGTTGGCGTTCGGCGTTGGCTGCGGTGTCCCTACAAGACATGGGCATGACCAACGTGAGCCATGTTGACGGTGGCTTCGCCGCTTGGAAAACTGCGGGCGCGCCGGTAGTGGCCAAACCCGAACGCCCCGCCAAGGGTTGATCCCTCACTCGGGTCACGCTGAATTCCACCCTATTTTTCCGGAATTCAACCCGTCCTTCGTGATCCTCAGCCAACCCCGGTACAACCCTGGCTGAGCGATTTTGGTTTCGTTGGGGCAAAACTCCACTCGGGCGCGGTGAATCGGTCAGACTCTGAGCGTGGCAACGCTTTTAGAACTTCGCACCGCAATCGATCAAGCCGACCGGGATCTCCTCGCAGTCTTAGCCCGTCGATTCGACTTGTGTAACGAGGTAGCCGCAGTGAAGGGCGAAGCCCAGTCGCAGGTGTTGCAGCCAGCCCGGGTGCAAGAGGTGTTGCTTACCCGTGCTGCGTGGGCGGCCGAAGTTGGCGTGGAACCAGAGTTCGCCGAGCTGATTTTCCGCTCGTTGCTTTCGGAGACGCATCGCATCGAAGCCGTGCATCTCCGGGCCCACGAAACTCTTGCCGACGAATCCTCTCGAGTTCCAGCTGTCGACACGGCACTGCAAACCACGGCATGCCGGATTGATCATGTAACCGTTGCCGTTGATGACCTCACGGCGGCCACGGCTTTCTTTGTGGATCGTTTGGGTTTTCGGGTTGGTCAGTCCCGGTCGTCACACCCCGATTACCCTGGGCTTGATTCGGTGGTGGTTGATGCTGGCGGGGTGACCTTCGTACTCCTGCAGGCCGACGCATCCCATCCAGGTGAGCCTCTCGCCATTGGGGTGCACCACATTGCTATCGAAGTGCTCAATGCCGCCTACGTCCGCTCTGCATTGGTCGAGCAGGGTTGCCCGTTACAAACCGATGTACTCACGTCCCACAACGGTCTCGAGCGGTTTTTCACGGTTCGTGACGCTTCCTCGGGCCTGCAGTTGGGCTTCGTTTCCCGAGTGGGCGACCGGGCCAATTTCGACGGTGGCGACGTGGCCGCGCTCAGTGCCGCCATCGAACTGGTCGCCGACTTGTAAGCCGTTTTCGCTAAGCCCCCGGAACCTAATCGGGGGTTGCCAATACGCAGGCGCCAATACGCAGGCGCGCCACAAACAAACCGCGAGCAAAATGCTGCCTGCGCGACCAAACACTGCGTCACTATTCCGACACTTGGAGGGCGGGTCTGCGAGTTTGTGCGCCTTCTTTTCGTCGCCGCCAGCAAACCTGGTTCCGCTAGCGGGCAACAGCGCTCGCTCCGAGGTTCCCGCCAAAGGGGCAAGCGCCAGTCCCGAAAAAGGCCAATGCCGATCCGAGCTGCCCCGTTCGAAATCCTGTCCCGATCAATTTCAACGACAACACGTGGCCGGAGGAGCCTCCCTTCCTGGGGGTTCGTTTTGGGTGACGCAAACCACAGCGGTTTCCCGTTGATTCGGCTTCGTGCGATTGTGAACTGGCTCTAGGTTTTCTCCACCTCGTTTCGAGCGCGTCTACTTTCGACGGGTTTTGCGAGCACCACCCGTTGTTGGAGAGTCCCATGCCTGAAGCCGTCATCGTCGCCACTGCACGCTCCCCGATCGGGCGGGCATTTAAGGGTTCCCTCGTCGACATTCGCCCGGATGACATGGCTGCCCAGATGGTTCGTGCCGCGCTCGCTCAGGTGCCGATGCTGCCGGTTTCCGATATCGAGGACCTCATGCTCGGTTGCGGTCTTCCGGGCGGCGAGCAGGGCTTCAATATGGCCCGAGTGGTGTCGTTGCTGGCTGGCCTAGAAACCGTTCCCGGCACCACCGTCAACCGTTACTGCTCTTCTTCTTTGCAGACCATCCGTATGGCCGCACATGCCATTCGTGCCGGTGAGGGGCATGCGTTCATTGCTGCGGGCGTGGAATCGGTGAGCAGCTTTATCAAGGGCAACTCTGACACCCTGCCCGACACGGAGAACCCGGCGTTTAGTGATGCCAAGGCCCGTTCGGCCACTCGCCAATGCGGTGATGTTGGCCCGTGGACGCCGGGCTACGACTTGGCCGACGTGTATATCTCTATGGGTCAAACCGCGGAAAACGTGGCGCAAATCGAGGGTGTCACTCGGGCCGAGCAGGATGAGTACGCGTTTCAATCGCAGCAAAATGCTGGTCGGGCCATTGCCAACGGGTTTTTCAATCGGGATATTACGCCCATAACACTTCCCAACGGCACGGTAGTTTCTGCCGACGATGGCCCTCGCCCGCAGACCGATCTTGAGGGTTTAGCGAAACTCAAGCCCGTGTTCCGCGCCGGTGGTTCGGTCACTGCCGGGAATGCTTGTCCGCTGAATGACGGGGCCGCCGCGGTTGTGGTTATGAGCGATGTGCGTGCTCGGGAGTTGGGAATCACCCCTCTTGCTCGAATCGTCTCATCTGCGGTGACGGCGTTAAATCCTGAGATCATGGGCCTCGGGCCGGTTGAATCCTGTCGACGAGCCATGGCACGGGCCGGGATGACCATTGGCGATATTGACCTAGTAGAGATCAACGAGGCATTCGCCGCCCAGGTTTTGCCTTCGATGCGGCATTTGGGGATCACTCGAGACAAGATCAACGTCCATGGCGGCGCTATTGCTTTAGGTCACCCTTTTGGTATGACGGGGGCTCGCATCATGACCACCCTCATCAACGGTCTGCGTGCCACCGATGGAACCTTTGGCATGGAATCGATGTGCGTAGGCGGCGGCCAAGGCATGGCCATAATCATCGAACGCCTCTCGTAAACCCCGTTTTTCACTTCGCAGCGAGCCTGTGACGTGTAGCTCATTTGTAGCTTGGCTGGGCGAGAGGTGCGTAGTATTTGGCACCGTGCTTTGCGCGGGAAACCGAGCAGTGCACCTCAGTGACAACAGTGGTCGTTTATCGGCTGCGCACAATGAGGAGCAGAGATGCCGGGAACAGTGGTTGTTGGAACCCAATGGGGCGATGAAGGCAAGGCGAAAGTCATTGACCTTCTCTCCGCACAGGCCAACATGGTCGTGCGTTACCAGGGTGGCCACAACGCCGGGCATACCGTGGTGGTTGACGGGGTCAAGTTCGCCTTCCGTTTGATTCCTTCAGGTGTTCTTTATCCGGGCGTAACCGTGGTGATCGGCAATGGCGTCGTGCTGGATTGCGCAACGTTGTTTGGTGAGCTCGACATGTTGGCCGCAAAAGGTATCGACACGTCTTCGCTAGTCGTCTCATCCAATGCACACTTAATAATGCCGTGGCATCCAATCTTGGACGGTTTGGCCGAAACCGCACGTGGGGACCAAGCCATTGGTACTACCAAAAACGGCATCGGTCCTTGCTATGCCGACAAGGTTTCACGCGATGGTCTCCGGGTGCAAGACCTGTTGGTGCCGTCACGCTTCCGAGCTCGTTTGGCTGCCGTACTTGAACAAAAAAATGCGCTGCTGACGAAGGTCTACGGCCAACCGGCTCTCGATTTCGAAACCATTGCCGCCGAGTATTTGGGCCCGATTGCCACCCGTTTGGCTCCGTACATTGGCGATTCGGTTTCGGTCATTCACGCTGCACTTGATGCGGGCAAGACCGTGTTGTTTGAAGGCGCGCAGGCCACGTTCCTGGATATTGATCACGGTACCTATCCGTTCGTTACGTCTTCGAATCCCGTGGCCGGTACGGCGTGTTCTGGTGCTGGTGTGGGTCCTCGGGATTTGCAACGCATTGTGGGTATTGCCAAGGCGTATGTGACTCGCGTTGGGTTTGGTCCGTTCCCTACGGAGTTGTTGGATGAAACGGGTGAGTTGATCGTGGAACGCGGTGCAGAATTTGGCACGGTTACGGGTCGCCGTCGTCGCCCGGGTTGGTTTGATGCGGTGATGCAACGCCAAGCCTCTCGCTTGAATTCGCTCACCGAAATTGCCTTGACCAAGCTCGACATTCTCGATCCGCTGGAGACCATTCGGGTTTGCGTCGCGTACGAGATTGATGGCGTGCGTCATGAGCACCTGCCTTCGGATTTTTCCATGCTGGAGCGGGCTGTTCCGGTCTATGAGGATCTTCCCGGCTGGCAGTGCGATACCACTGCCGCGCGCACGGTCGACGAGTTACCAGAGAATGCACAAAACTATGTGCGCTTTCTTTCCCGAGTGAGTGGCGCGCCCATTCGGATTCTCGGCATTGGCCCAGCCCGCGATGAAGTGATGGACGTCCCCGCCGCCTGGCTGGACATGAAGAACTAGTTGCGCCGTGCAAAAACCACCCAACTACACCACCCAACCGGGGGGAGGGTCGGGTTGGGTGGCCGGGTTGGGTGGTTTTTCGCCAGCAAGACAAATTTTCGAGCAAACAGTTCGTACACCGCCGAACCAGTAAAACTATGCCCTCCCTTGATTCACTCTCTTGAAGGATCGCCAACATGATCGACCGTTATTCAATTCCTGAGATGGCTTCGCTGTGGACCGATCAGGCCCGCATGGACCGTTGGCTTGAAGTCGAGATTTTGGCGACGGAGGGATGGGCTGAAGTTGGTGTCGTTCCTGCTGCAGATGCTGCGGCCATTCGTGAACGTGCTGCCTTCACGGTGGCCGAAGTCAACGAGCGCGAGCGCACTACCGATCACGATGTCGCCGCGTTTGTGGATGTGGTGCAAGCCGCTGTTGGTATGCCAGCTGGCGCGTGGGTTCATTACGGGCTCACCTCGTCTGATGTGGTGGATATCGCACTGTGTGTTTCGCTCACCCAGTCGGCTGATTTGTTGATCACCGCATCGACTTCACTCATCGCATCGCTCAAGGCCCGTTCGATCGAGTTCGCCGACACACCATGCATCGGTCGCACCCACGGTATTCATGCCGAGCCGACGACCTTTGGTGCCAAACTAGCCCTGTGGTGTCTTGCCGTTGATCGTGACCGCACCCGTTTGCAGCGAGCCCGCGAAGCAGTGGCCGTAGGCAAGTTGAGCGGTGCGGTGGGAACGTATTCCAACATTGAGCCCTCAGTAGAAACCTATGTGTGCACACGATTGGGACTTACACCGATTCCTGCGACGCAAGTGGTAGCCCGCGATCGTCATGCCGAGTATTTGTATGCCTGCGCTTCGTTGGGTGCCACCATTGAGACCATTGCTACGGAGATTCGCCACCTGCAACGCACCGAAGTCCGTGAAGTTCGCGAGCCATTCCGTGCCGGTCAAAAGGGCAGTTCGGCCATGCCCCACAAACGCAACCCCATTACCGCAGAACGACTTGCCGGTTTGGCCCGAATCCTGCGCGGCAACCTGATCGCTGGTTTGGAAAACGTGGCATTGTGGCATGAGCGCGATATCTCCCATTCGTCGGTAGAGCGAGTTATTCTCCCTGATTCTTCTATGCTCGCTTACTATGTGCTCGTCAAGGCCAAGTATTTGATTGATGGAATGACCGTCGACACCGCTCGTATGCGCGCAAACATTGATGGTTCCTTCGGCCTGGTTTTCAGCCAAGCCGTGCTGCTGGCATTAGTGGCCGCTGGAATGCCTCGCGATGATGCGTACCGGATCGTACAACGCAACGCCATGACCGCCTGGGAAACCGAGCAATCCTTCCGTTCCCTCCTCGACTCCGATCCCGAAGTAACCGCCTCCCCCGAAGTGCTCGACACCGCCTTCGATCTCAACCGCTCCCTCCGCAACGCCCACCGCTTCCAAGACGCCCTCACCGCCCTCTAGAAATCACAGGATTTGCCCATCCAACTCTGCAACTAAAAACCTCCAAGAACAGACCATCATCGGTCAGGATGTCGGAACGACAATTTCGTAAGTGCATATTCCAAGCCCGACAGCCGTCTTGGGATCAAGGGAACGAGGATCAAGGCTCCAACCGGCAGCTAACTCGAATATCAGATCCGGCGAAAGCGGATCATCTTCGGACGTCAACCCGGTTTGATTCTCAGTTGGGGTTGGCTTTCCATAACAAACACCAAACCCGCCAATCAGACGAACGAGTTTCCCACTACTCGCCCACGCACAAATCGACCCTTCACCCCGATCAGGAGAGTCGAGAGCATCAGCGACGAAGAACTGGACATCCGTTTTAAGTTTGCGGCTGATTCGTTTGAGCACTCGAACCAATTCGTCTTCATCGTCGTAACCGACAATCTCACGAAACACGTTCGAGCGTACAAAAATCCAGCCTTCAGCCAATGGCGGTGACATCCAAGCGCCGTCGGACTCAACAACCGCTAGACCGTCAGCCCATGAGCACTTCTCAGCCCGAACCATCCCACACAAACGCGCAACAGCCTTTGTTTCCGCACTCCGAACCGCAAACCACACTGCACCCTCCCCAAACGGCACTGGATAATCAGTTTTTGGCACCACCCGTTTCGTCCGAAGCCCCGGCCTCTTAGAACGACCGAAAGCCGATACAACCTCCGGAGCCAACTCTCCCCAGTCGCCACCCCACTCCCCTACAAACGGAACCCATTTCCCCTCAACCGAAATAGAAGCCGAGAATTCATACGCAACATACGAACGGCCAATTTCGACAACCTTCGCAAACCGATCAAGTTCCACCCTATTCTTGACCCCGTAAACCTCATTTAAAAGCCGATCAATGCGAGCATCGACATCCCCAACCGGCTCAGACCACCCCAGGGCAACATCACTGAAAGCAGACTGAAGAACCTCACAAGTGACCGGTACGTCAATCACCCGATAACGCCCCGCAAACAAAGGCGTATGCCGGTTTTCCAATAGAGCAACTATCCATCCGCAAACCAAAACCTTTCCATCCAACTCAGCAACAAGAAACCTCCAGGACCAAACCATCAGTCAAAACTCCCAAACGCCACAGAGGCACCACACTGATTTAACGCATACGCAGTGACATCATTGAAAACTCCCTGCATGCCCGGGTCTGTCAGATTGTTTGTGTAAGTGACCGATTCCGTGTGTGTTACGTGTACTTAGTTTAGAGGCTGATTCGGTCGCCGTAGTGGATGGTGAGCGTGTTGAGAATCTGTTTCCAACCGTTGATTTGGCCGGTCAAATTCTGGCGGTTGTGCCGCCGCGCAGTCGCTGTCAGGTAGAGCACTTTGAGTGCTGCTTGCTCGGTTGGATAATGGCCACGATGACGAACCGAACGACGAAACCTTGCGTTTAACGACTCAATTGCGTTCGTGGTGTAAACAACGTGGCGGAGCTCTTTGGGGAACTCAAGAAACGGCACAAACTCGGGCCACGAGTTCTCCCACGATTTGATCATTGCCGGATACTTCTGG